>JAGPCH010000051.1 GCA_018058125.1 Ignavibacteria bacterium
TTTATTCGTATTTTTATTCCATGTTAGATAACCAAGATCAGTAATACTGAGGCCTATATTCAGTATTCCGCTTTTTGAAAAATTCTTTATCTGAGTATTTATTCCAACATCAAATCCAAATCCAAACCCGGCATTGCCGAGTGAATACTGAAGTTCATTGTTATCAGAAAGTCCTGCATAATAAAACTCCGCGCTGCCCGAGCTTTGAACAGTATTGCTGTCGGTAGTTGTGACCATCAGATCATTTTGTCTGGTATTCAGATAATATACTCCAAACTGCGGCTTTACCGAAACGCCTATTGCAATATTATCAAAGGTAGTATTGTTTTTTAAAACAAACTTTCTTGCATAAGAGAGATTGATCTCACGGATCCAGTACTGATTCACACTGTTTTCAGAAAAGTCATAAGTACGACTGACTTCATTTCCGTATAATGCCAGTTCAAGAAAGTCTTTGCTCGGTAAAAAATTTCCTGTCGCCCGTTCGTCTATGGATAATCCAAACGAACCAATGTTTTTAGTATTAAGAATTACGGAAAGGAATTTAGCATTCGCTATATAATTTGTGAACTGATCGCTGGCTTCACTTAGAATTGTTTGCTTATCCTGTTGAGTAAGGACCCTTTGACTTCCGTCATCGGTTTTTGTGAAATAGTCATCATAAAAATTGAGAGATAAATAATCGCTGTTGAGCTGAAATCCTGCATTAAGGAATACATTAAAATATATTTCAGAGCTTGAGTTAAGTTTATCACTGAGAATATTGGCAGGATTCTGACTGAATGCGCCGATGTTATACGAACCGGCAACGGAAGTATTTCCCATTGACATGCTCCTTACATCAGGTATCAGCTGCGAATAAAGATCATTACCGGTAAAAAGAAATATTAAAATTAAGAGCGTGAAATTTTTCAAATCAATAATTTAATTATCCGTATTCAGCCTGTATGAGATTTTACCAAAACTGATAATCCTTACACGATCATCCCCCCTGATTTTCACAGTTGACCCCGGCGGGGGAATCACATTAGGATCAGTAAAGAGCTGATATTCATATATTATTTTGCCCATCCTTTTAAGTTTCTGAATCTGAGCGCTGTCAAGCTCTGCCTGAAAAACCGTTGTGTTAATATTGTTTACATATCCATCAGAACCCACACCTGCGCTGTTCAATGTAACAGAAGAATCGCTTTGATTTCCCACTATTTTTGTAATAGCAAGCAGCGGCATAAATGAAGAATCCAATATCAGCAATTTTGCAGTTCCCTTTAGCGGAAAACCATTCACAGATTTAATAGTAAATTTAAGCTGACTGGCATCATCAAGATTATTTCTCTGTTCTTCATCGTCGATCCCGGCATCTGTTGTATCACTGAAAACAATTGGTTTGGTAATGCTGATATCGAGAGGCATTTGGATCACAAGTTTAAGTGAAATACTGTCAGTATAACTAACCGAGCCCTCTTCATAGGAAAGATTCAGAACATCCACTCTTTTTACTTCGATCTTTTTAGGAACATTGTTTATGAATTCAAGAATGTTACTGTTATCTTCATTGATTGGAAATGAAATTGAATCCCTATCTGAAGGTAAGGTCAGAGAAAAAACTGAATCGAGCTGATCTCCCTGTTTACCGTCTCTAAGATATTTCAGTCTTACTCTTTTACCATTCTTGTTCTCTCCTACTATTGATAGATGAGTAAAATCAACCCGGAAAATATCAGAAAACTTTTTAGCTACAAAATAATTCTTATTCGGAGTGACGGATGCAAAATTTATCTCGCCTTCAGGCACATCCGAGCCGAATGGGTCCAGTACTTCATCATAAGTCTGTCCCGTGCTTAAAGGTTTAAGCTTTCCCTGAATTAATTTTATGGAATATTCAGAAAGTGAATAATTGAAATTTACCGGAACAGGCTTTACTGAATTAAATATTATACTAAGCCTGAGTTTGTTATCCGGAATCTTATTTTCTATATTATATCCCGAAAGATCAAACTCTATTTGCTTTGTTTTACCAGGAGATACATCAGCTTTTATTCTTGCCGTATCATTATCAACATTTCGAAAAAGATTCTTTATTACAGCATCAATTGAATAAATGTCTGCGGAATTATTAAGAAAACTAAATTTTAAACTTCCGTTGAGAAACTCTGTTTTAGTCACAAATGTAGAATCATCTATAATTAAAGCTGTATCAAGTTTGAAAGTACTTGCAGCTTTTATTTCAGTAGTTTTGACTCCATCAAACTTTATGTCCTCACCAAAACTGCGTTTATAATTTGATTCCCCGTAAATAAATACCAGATCGTTGTTAAGTGAATCAAAACCCACATTGGAGTTTCGTTTTATAATGTCAAAAATATTATAGCTGTCGGTTGTAAAAGGAATATTAAGATCAACATCCCAGGTAGGCAGTGAAGGCTCCTGTATCTCGCATGAAGAATTAATAATGATCAGAACAAATATTAAAAGAACTTTACAGAAGATTTTGATTAATTTCATAGAACATTATAAGAGTAAGGATTTATTTCACTTACATTTTTTGAAACAATATAAAAAAGATTTTTAAGTTAATTAAAACCAAAATAAAAAAAAGTGTAGTATTCAAAATTTAAATTACGTGCATTCAACTCTTCTCAAGTGTGTTTTATGTATTAGAAATTATTAATTCTATTTTTAAAAAATAATATTAAGAAGTTAAAATACAACACACTTATAATATTCAGTTTAGTGACTTTGAAAATCACTTTAACCCTGAAATCATATACAAAGAAATTTCAACATTTTACTTAACTGTAAGCCGGATAATACATTTTTCTTTTTATAAATTTTTCAATATCCTCGGGACGATTAATCCCGGCAAGTTTGTTATCAAAAATATATTCAGCTATTTTTACGGCAATATTAACTGACACACTTAGAATATCAGATATTGGAGGATAAATCAAACCGGATTTTAACATATCCGTCGAAACCTGACCGGCAAGAGCTTCTGCAGCACAGATAAACATTCCATCTGTTACACGCTTTACTTCCGTAGCAAAAATTGCCAGACCTATTGCGGGAAATATAAAAACGTTATTGCCCTGTCCCGGAATAAATAATTTACCATTTATCTCTACATGCTCAAACGGGCTTCCGCTGGCAAATATTGCTTTACCGGCACTCCATTTATATGCTTCCTCTGCAGTACACTCTGAATGTGAAGTCGGATTTGAAAACGGAAAAATTATAGGAAATTCATTAATCTCAGACATAGTTTCGATCACCTCTTTGTTAAAAACCCCGCCCATTGCGCTGACACCAATAATAGCAGTAGGTTTCAGCTGTTTGATTGCAATGGTAAAATCCGAAATTGGTTCATGATCATGCGCAAACTGCTTTTTATATGATTCTAAGTCTGTCCGTGAATTAACCAACAAACCTTTTGAATTGAACATCCATAAACAATTTAAAGCTTCTTCAGCACTTAAGCCGTTATCCTGTAATATTTTCACCATTAAACTGGCTATTCCTGTACCGGCAGAACCTGCACCAAGGAAAAGAAACTTTTGCTCTGTTATGGGTTTCCCTGTTAACCTGCAGGCTGATATCAATCCCGCCGCAGCAACGCTTGCAGTACCCTGAATATCATCATTAAAAGTACATATCTTTTCTCTGTATTTATCAAGTATCATAACAGCATCAGATCCGGCGAAATCTTCCCATTGTATACATATTTTGGGAAATACATCGGTAATAACACTGATAAATTCATCTACAAACTCATTATATTCTTTTCCCTTAACTCTTCGTATTTTAAGACCGGGATATAATGGATCATTCAGCAAGGTTTCATTATTCGTGCCCGTATCAAGTACAATTGGAAGAGTATAATCAGGGTTAATTCCTGCACAAGCTGTATATAATGCAAGCTTCCCGATTGGAATACCCATGCCACTTATTCCTAAATCACCAAGTCCAAGTATTCTTCCTCCATCAGTAACTACAGTAAAGCGCACATCTTTTGCATTCCAGTTTCCTATAATTTCCCGGATCTTGTCTTTGTCTTTAATAGAAATATATAAGCCCCTTGGTCTTCGGAATATTTGACCAAATTTCTGGCATGCCTCGCCCACAGTAGGTGTGTAAATTATCGGAAAATATTTTACAGGATTATCCATTACAGTCCTGAAAAAAAGAGTCTGATTATTATCAAGCATTTGCATCAGGTAAACATATTTGTTGATTTGGTCTTTAAAATGGTCAACCTGTTCATTTACTCTTACTATCTGTTGTTCAATGTTTTCTACCTGACTTGGAAGCAATCCGTGAAGTCCGTACAAATCCCTTTCAAAATCAGTAAAAGCTGTTCCTTTGTTTAATCTCGGATCATGAAGAATCTGGTATCCGCTTTTAGTGTATTTACTGTCCATATAAGTTATATTTTTTATTTTAAATTATGAATCTCTGAATTAACATTTCAGAGTTCACGATCTATGCCACCAATTTATTTTCAAATACCTGTAACCGAAAATCTGAGTGTTTTACCTTAAAAGATTTAATTATAAAGTTTTGAATTTAAATACTATCCTTGTAAACTTTTAGAACATAGATTTATAGGCTTTAGTATTGTCCGGTTCATATTTTATTTAACTGCTGAGAAAGATTATAGCTTTTCTTTTAAAAGATCTAAAACAGACTTTGCAAAAAAACAATTAAATTTCTTTAAAAAAAATAAAACCATTTATAAAAAACGTACGTAAGTTTTATTAGCCGGCGCCAGCCGGCAATTGTTCTTTCATATTTGTTCTTCCTTTAATTAGCCCTGTAAACGTTTCATTAGTTTGCAGGGTTTTTTTATTGTCCGTTTTTACTTAATTTAATAATGTCTGCGGTAAAACTCTGTTTAACACAGAATGTCAGAATAAATTTTTTTATATTTTTGTGAACCTTTTGTCCGGGAATAAATCTAAATTACAATAAATGAAAAGATATTTGCTGATAATATTATTTTTTACACTTACCGGAAAACTATTCCCTCAGATCACGGTTGATACGGGTTTTGAAGGTTCTAACGCGGAAGTCATAAGCATTAGCAATTCAGAGAATAACGTAAAGGTAAGATCTGTACTTAAAAGAGGTGACATTCATAACGTCGTATTATATTTTAAGGTTAAAAATTTCAATCCTTCTCAGAATTTTAAAATATCAATATTAATAAACCAGCAGTATTATTTACCTCTTCTTGCAGCATACAGTTATGATAAGATAAACTGGCAAAGATTTTCCGGAATTATCAACGGCAATTACAAAGAATTTACAAATAACTATAATAGAGATTCGTTGTATTTTTGCTACGGTTTCCCTTACTCCTACAGCGATATGATAAATTACTGCGAAGGAATACAGAAAAATCCTTACGTGAACATATCTGATGTTTCGGTAAGTGAACTGGGAAGACCTGTAAAACTCATTAAGATAACAAACAGTTCAGCTCCTGATTCAGGAAAGAAATTAATTTGGATATTAGGCAGGAATCATGCAATGGAAACGCATTCTAATTATACAGTAGAGGGACTGATCAATTTTTTAATTTCAAATGATCCGAAAGCTGAAAGATTAAGAGATAATGCAATCATATATGCAATTCCTGTAATGGATGCTGACATGGCTGCAATAGGCGGCACGGGTAAAGACCAGCTGCCTGTCGATTTTAACAGGGACTGGGATTCACCTTCATTCTGGAATGCTGTCAGGGATGTAAAGAAAAAAATTATTCAGACGGCAAGTCAGAACAGTTTGAAATTATTCATTGACAGTCATAATCCGTTTCCGGGAGATACCGATACAACCACCAGGTTTTTTTGTTATTCGCATCATGAAACCGGCATTAAGTCTTTTAACCTGAATAATTTCAGAACATTTTTTTCAAACAACAGCAATTATTATATCGGAAGAAAACCAATATATCTGACCGCAGGTCAGACAGCTTCAAAATGGGTTGATTCAATGTTTAATGATATTGATTTCTCAGTTTCAATTGAAACAGGGTGGACGCAAAGACCGGACGGCGTAACCTGGGATCAGCAAAATTACCGTTTACACGGAGAGTATATCGGAAAAGCCATCAGCGATTATGTTTATTCAACAACAGGTATTCAAAACAGCGCAGAAGAGATCCTTAATAATTCCGTATTTTACCCAAATCCTACTAACAGTTATTTTATTCATAAATTTAATTTACCCTTCCAGGGAAAAACAAATTCAATATTAGAATTTTATGATATTCTTGGGAAAAAAGTTTTTGAAAAAGATTACGGGATTTTATTCGCCGGCGAACATATCAGAAATATCGATGTTTCAATTCTGCCTTCCGGAATCTACTACTTTAGATTCATATCCGGTAAGATCTCTCTTGGGAAAATAGTGATAATAAAATAACACGTAATTAAAACACCGGCTCTTTATATTATCAATATCAGGCAAAGATTTAAATATATCAATTAAACCTTTCCGTATGGCGATCCTAAAAATTGGTTCCGGTTTTTTCAGGTAGTTTCACAGTCCGGTTGGTTTATATTAATCTTTATGTAAAACAAAAAGTGAAAACCTGAAATTAAAAATAAAAAGCCGGAATGATCTGTCAATCCGGCTTTTAAGTATTATGAAATAAATTTACTTAATTTACATTACTTTCATACATCACATTTTATCCTATCACCCACGTCTTTTCACCCGAAAGTATTGTATCAAGTGAAGGTTTTCCTTTTTTGGAAACCACCCTGGCAATTTGTTCTGCCATTGCATCTTCATAAGTGGGTTTATCGACGGCATACAAAACTCCGAATGGTCTTGGAAGATCAGGATGTGTTTCTTTCATATCCTGAAATCCTGCAAGTATGTTTGCCTTTATCCTGTCTTTTTCATGATGGATCCAGAGATCATTTATCGAGTTACCATTTTCATTCAGATCTACTACAACTGGATTAAAACCGTCAAGTTTAATACCTTTATCATTATTCACTCCAAACACAAGCGGTTTTCCGTCTTCAAGAAAAAGCGATTCGGTCTTCTTGGTTTCCTTATCGGTAAAAATAAAAAACGCACCGTCATTGAATACAGGACAGTTCTGATAAATCTCGACAAAGGAAGCTCCTTTGTGATAATATGCCTTTTTCAGAATTGCCTGCATATGTTTGGGATCCCTGTCAAGCGTCCTTGAAACAAATGTTGCTTTTGCTCCGAGTGCTAACTCCGCAGGATTGAATGGCTGCTCTACCGATCCGTAAGGTGAAGACTTTGTGATCTTTCCCGTCTCGGATGTTGGAGAATACTGTCCTTTAGTCAGACCATAGATCTGATTATTGAACAGAAGAATATTTATATCGAAGTTTTTTCTTAATATATGTATAAAATGATTACCGCCAATTGACAAGGCATCACCGTCACCGGTTACAACCCAGACGCTTAGTTCAGGTCTGGAAGCTTTAATGCCTGATGCAATTGCAGTGGCTCTTCCGTGTATTGAATGCATTCCGTAAGAATCCACATAGAATGTAAATCTTGACGAACATCCGATCCCGCAGACAAATACAAAGTCTTCTTTCTTTACTCCAAGTTCAGGAAAGATTGTATGAACCTGTTTTAAAACGGAATAGTCTCCGCAACCGGGACACCACTTTACATCCTGCGCCGGTACGAAATCCTTACTTGTTAATTTTTCAATGACCGGTACTTCTATAATTTCTGACATGATTTATTTATTTAATAATTCTAATACTTTTACTCTGATTTCATTTGTTGTAAATGGCAGACCTTTGATCTTGTTCAATCCGACTGC
>JAGPCH010000052.1:0-3679 GCA_018058125.1 Ignavibacteria bacterium
AGAGGATATTCGGCTGAAGGTCTGCATGGAGATATGAAACAGACAATGCGTGACAGGGTTATGGCGAAATTCAGATCGGGAAAACTTGAAGTGCTCGTAGCAACTGACGTAGCAGCAAGAGGAATAGACGTAGATGACATAGATGCGGTATTCAATTATGACATGCCTCAGGATGACGAATATTATGTACACAGAATAGGCAGAACCGCCCGCGCCGGAAGAGCCGGTCAGGCATTTACTTTTGTAGTAGGTAAAGAGTTCAGAACGATAAAGGAAATTGAAAGATATACTAAAACAAAGATCGTGAGTATGCCGATACCTTCAATGAAAGATGTGCAGGAGATCAGAACAAATTCACTTATTAATGAAATTAAGACATTAATGGACAGTGATGATGAGATGACCAAGTATACTTCCATAATAGACAGACTGGTTAATGAAGATTACACATCAGTGGAAATAGCTGCAGCACTTTTAAAAATGGTAATGGGTAAGGAAAAAGAAGAAACTCCCGCAGCTGAATACAATTTTGAAAGAGAGAAATTTGACCGCGATGACAGAGGTGACAGAGGAGATCGAGGTGACAGAGGCGGAAAGTTCAGAAAAAAAGATAAGTTTGAAAAGAAAGGTAAATTTGAAAGAGGCGGTAAACGCGGAGGTGATTCGAGAGGTAGCTTTAAAAGAGGCGGAGATGAAGACATGGTAAGGTTATTCATTAATGTCGGTAAAAATCAAAGGGTCAAGCCTAATGACATTGTCGGCGCAATTGCAGGTGAGTCGGGTATTCCGGGGAAAGCGATCGGAGAGATAGCAATATTTGATAAGTACAGTTTTGTGGAAATACCAAAGCAATATTCGGACAAGGTAATCAAGGTAATGGATAACAATACTATCAAAGGAAAACAGATCGCCATGGAAGTTGCAAGTGAAAGAAAATATTAAAAAGTAAAAAATTGTAATTGTTTGTTTTTTTATGACAGAAAGAATTGAGACTCCGGGGCTTATCTTAAGAACACTTAGCAAAAAAGATATTCCCGGTTTACTTGATTTTTTCGAACGTAACTGTAAATTTTTTGAACCCTGGATTCCGGAATATGAAAAAAACTACTATACGTATGATTATCAGATCTTAAAACTTGAATATGAAAAAAAACTAAAGGAAGAAGGGATTGAATATCGATTTTATATATTCGATAAGAATATTCCGGAAAGGATAATTGGCAATGTTTCAGTTTCCAATATCATAAGAGGTGTTCTTCAAAGTGCTTTTCTGGGATATAGTGTGGATGAGGAAAAAAATCGTAAAGGTATCGCAACAGAAGCGGTTAAAAGAATCATTGAGTTTACCTTCGATGAACTTATACTGCACAGACTTGAAGCAAATGTAATTCCCTCCAATACAGCATCTATAAAGGTTCTGGAAAAATTAAATTTTGTAAAAGAAGGATATTCAGAAAATTACCTGAAGATAAACGGCAGGTGGCAGGATCATTTGCGGTATGCATTAATTAATAAGAATTATTCCGGGTGAAAATATGATCGATATGTCAGATAAAGCAGTTATTTTTGATATGGATGGAGTACTGATAGATTCAGAACCGGCTTATCTTGAAATGAATCTGAAGATGTTCGAACAGTTTGGAATAGAGATGGATGAAGAAAATTATAAAGCTCTTGTCGGTATACCTTCTGTGCCAATGTGGAAATTTCTTAAGGAAAAATATGAGCTTAAAAATGAAGTCAGTGAATTCATAAACCTTGAGAAAAAACGAATGCTTGAAATACTCGATTCTGATATTATTACAAAACCGGTAACCGGAATAAAAGAGCTGATGGATGATCTTAAATCATTCAATTTTAAATTAAGCGTGGCTTCATCTTCGGCTAAGGACAATATAAATTTTGTTCTTGAAAAACTAAAGATCAAAGATAATTTTGAATTCATAATAAGCGGTGAAGATGTCGTAAACGGCAAACCATTCCCGGATATTTTTTTAAAAGTCTCTGATTTTTTTAATATCTCTCCGGAAAAATGTTTTGTAATAGAAGATTCTGTAAACGGTATCAAAGCCGCTAATTCAGCCGGAATGAATAGTATTGGATTTATCAATGACGGAACAAACACACAGGATCTTTCAAAAGCCGATATTATTATAAATAACTTTGACAGCCCCGGAAGAAAAAAAACTCTGGACTTCATACTAAATATCTGAAACCTTTTACTTAAAATTTACAGATGAGTAAGATTATTCAAAAAACTTATACTTTAAAAAACGGACTTGCCATTAATATAAGAAATGCCCGATTAATAGATGCTGAACAGTTAATAGATATTAATCTCAGTATCATAGATGAAAATCTTTACATGCTGCGTTCATCAGGAGAGGCTTTTTATACTCCTGAAGGGGAAAAGGAAAAAATAATCAGGAATAACGGATCTGAAGGTTCGCTTTACATTGTAGCTGAAGCTGATGGAAAGGTAAGGGGTTATCTTGATTTTCAAAACGGAGGATTCAGACGCACCCGGCATTCAGGTTCATTTTCTATCTACATCAGCAAAGAATACCGTAACATCGGAATTGGAGAGATACTGATAAATACTCTCATAGATTGGGCGAAGAGCGGCAACTTAATTGAAAAGATCACTCTCGCCGTGTTTTCCACTAATGAAAAAGCCATGAAACTATATAACAAGCTGGGATTCATTGAGGAGGGCAGATGTCCGAAAGATATGAAGCTTGAAGACGGTACTTATATGGACAGTGTGCTGATGTACAAATTTATTGAGGTATAGTAAATCAGTTATATTTATTAATAAATATTTATAAATGGCAGATAGCAATACCGCAAAATCAAATACCTTGAAAGCCGTCATTGCTACGCTTACAGGTTTTTTCTTTCTTGCTTCCATTAGTCTTTTGGTGAAACTGGAAATAGCAGGAGGAGCTTCGATCGAGTGGGTAGTATTTATGCAGTATTTTACATGTCTTGTCATTATCTCAATCTTAGCCTCTAAATATAAATTCCGTGATCTTAAAACAACTAAAATCAAGTATCATGTCATACGGGGAATTACCGGAATATTGGCTTTTACTTTTTTCGTGATAGCTGTATCTGAAATCCCGCTTGTCAATGCCAACCTTCTTAATAATACCGCTCCTTTATTTATCCCCATACTCACTATCTTCTGGCTGAAAAGTAAAATTGACGGTAAAATTTGGTGGGGAATTCTTATTGGATTTATAGGTATCGTTTTTATTTTAGATCCAACTGACGGTAATTTTTTTGAACTGGGTGATATGTTTGGCATTGGTGCCGGGCTATTGCTGGCGTTTGCATTTGTCGCTCTCGGTATTCTCACTAAGACTGAATCTTTTATTACGATACTGTTTTACTATTCACTTATAGCTTTTACTCTCTCTTTGCCTTTTGCCATAGCCAACTGGTCAAATCCCCCATTGCTTATCTGGATATATGCTGTTCTGACCGGAGTGCTATTTATAAGTTACCTGTACCTACTTCAATATGCATACAGATATGTTTCTGTAGTAAAATTATCTCCGCTGAATTTTTCTGTTGTGATTTTTGCAGGAATACTCGACTGGCTTTTTTATGGTCACGTTCCGGGATTTTCATCTTTGATTGGAATTGTACTTGTCATAACCGGAGGAATACTTGC
>JAGPCH010000052.1:3779-7805 GCA_018058125.1 Ignavibacteria bacterium
AATTATCTCCGCTGAATTTTTCTGTTGTGATTTTTGCAGGAATACTCGACTGGCTTTTTTATGGTCACGTTCCGGGATTTTCATCTTTGATTGGAATTGTACTTGTCATAACCGGAGGAATACTTGCTTTAACTCTTCATCAAAAAAAGAATCCTCACATAAAACATCACTGGCACTTTTGAATAAAAGTTAAAAGTTAAAAGTTGAAAGTTAAAAGTTAAAAGTTAAAAGTTAAAAGTTGAAAGTTAAAAGTTAAAAGTTGAAAGTTAAAAGTTGAAGATTGTTATCAACATAGAATATAAAACATTTCTATGTGCCCTATGTTCCTATGTGGTTATAAAGCAAAATATCGGAAAAGGAAAATTATCTCATCTGAACATATACGACAATGGTCCTTCCGAATCGAGATAAGTCATTAATTCACTTAGCGGAATTCCGACATCCTGCATCCCGTAAACATACGGCGCAACCTGATACGGATTAAAAATTATGGTAAGAGTATCATCTTTAACCGACCAGTTGGTAAAATTCTTTTCATCGGCGGAAGCTCCGTCGAGTATCATGTCAGTATTATCTTCATCTTTATCATTCAGTCTTAAAGAAAGGTCTTTGATGCAAATTGTAGTAATGTAATTTAAATAATCTATATCTTTTTTGAACAAAGAAGAAAAGCTCAGTGGACCTTCACCTGAAGTTGAATAGTTAAAGGTTGTGCTGGTTGTCATAGGATGTGCAGTTCCTTTAATATAAGTAAAGTTTATTAGTTGTGTACAAAGAAGCATATTATTGTTTACCCATCCAATGCCGTTGATCGCAAGTTCGCTTTCTGTATCAAGATCTTTTATCTCAGGAACTTCAGAAACACTATTTTTAAACTCCACAATTATATTTTTTATAATTGAATCCAGTGAACTGTTTATGTCACCGGCAATTCCCCTGACTCCCATCAATGCATCCGGTCCGAAATCCACCTGAGGATAATCAATTTTTATTGAATATCCTTTTTCTTTATCGGTATCTGTGATGTTTTTTGTTGTAACTTCCATTGTCTGCGAATAAGAAACCGCACTCAGAGCGCAAATAAAAATTAATACAATCAATATTTTAATCTTCATTTATTATAGTTTATTTTAATAAAATCATACTTTTTGTATCGGAATAAAAATCGTTTCCTTTTGTAACCGATAGTTTATAAAAGTAAACGCCACTCGGTAAACCATTTCCACCGAAATCATAATTATAACTTCCGGGAATTAATTTCTGACTGATTATAGTCTTTACTTCCCTGCCGTTCATATCATACACTACAAGTTTTACATCTGATGACTGACCTTTCAGATCCTGAGGAATATTAAAACTAATTACCGTATTCGGATTGAACGGATTCGGATAATTCTGATTTAAACTGAACTCATTGGGCAATTGAGTTGCTATACCATTAACTGATACCGGATCTTCAAGCAGCTTTCTTTCCCAGATACCGTTTCCGTAAGTTGCTATTCTTAACTGCCTGTTTGCATTTACAACAGTAATATCAAATACAAGTGCGTAAGGCATTCCGGCTCTGTATTCATGCCAGTTTGCGCCGCCGTTAGTTGTGACATATACTCCGAGATCATTTCCGACATAAATATTCTGTGTAAAAGCAGGATCCATCACAACTGAATGGTGTGGTACATCAGGAAGATTTCCTGAAATGTTCTGCCATATGGAACCTCCGTTTGTTGATCTGAAAACATGTCCTGTGCCGAATCCTCCGAAAGTAACTGTTATATCATTTGAATTATCCGGATTTAAAGTCATGTCTGTGGCATATCGGTTTGGTGTAACTGATAAATCTGTAATGTCAGTCCAGTTTAATCCTGCACTGACAGATCTGAATATTTTACCGTTCACGGCTCCGCAATAAACTGTATCAACTGATGAATTGGAGTTAGTCATTGAAAGGATTTTTACTCCTCCAAACACTGCTGTTCCGTAAGGACCTGTCCATGAATCAGCGCCGTTAGTGGATTTATAAATTGATGTACCTCCTGCATACAGGACAGAAGGGTTTGAATTACAGCAGACAAAAGGCGTGACAAAACAATAGTTATTCTGATTACCGGCACCTGGCGGCTGAGCGCCTGTCCAGTTAAGTCCTCCGTCAGTAGATTTAGCGATCGCGCCGTATGTATATTCAGTATAGCAGATCTGATCGTTCTGAGAATTAATTGCGCAGCTCATTCCGTCACCGTAAAATGTCTTATACCATGCATTCGTTCCCTGATAGATCGCAGCCCTGTTATCCTGCATACCGCCAATTGCAAATACAGAATCCTGATTTGAATTAGCAAAAGATGCATAGAACTGAGAAGTCACAAATCCCCCGTTACATGAATAATAAGTTTCTCCGAAATCATTAGAACGGTAAAGCCCGCCGTCAGCAGCTATGTAAATTTTATTCGGATCTTTTGGATTGTCTGTATAATAATGTACATCAGCATGAACAAAATCATCCGGACCCTCCGGTTCTCCGGGAGGCACAGCACCTTCATTCCATGAAGACCAGTTAGACATTGAGGAAAAACTCGTACCGCCGTTAGTGGATTTTTCGACATTTATTGTGCCGACTAAAATTGCATTCGGATCATTTGATTTTACGAAGTGTCCGTTATTGTACCATCCCTGAGAACCGATTGGAACAGTCGTACTGCCTGCAGACCAGTTTAATCCGGCGTTTGTACTTTTATAATATCCGACATATGAAAAATCATTCGGGATGCTTGCATAGATAAAGTTAGGATTACCTTTATAAATTTCGATTGTAGCTTTACCCGACCAGTTAGCCGGAAGTCCGCCGGAGAGTTTAGTCCAGTTGCTTCCGCCGTTAGTTGTTTTAAAAATTCCTTTATTAGTCAATGGAACATTATTCGTCAGATTTCCTATTGACGCATATAGAATGCTTGTATCACTTTTATTAATTTCAAGATCCATCACCATATTATAAGGCAGTTGAAGATTCCAGTCATTGCCTGCGTTCACTGATTTGTAAATGCCTTCACTTGTAGCAGCATAAAGCACGTTAGAATTTTTCGGATTGATCAATACACTCCAAACTCCCCTTTTATTCTGGTAAGTCCAGTCAAGAGATTTTCTCCAAGTATTACCGCCATCCGTAGATTTTAAAATTCCGATACCATACATACCTCTTGTAACTCTGACATCGAGACCATTTTCGGAAAATTCATAACCGTAATTTTCACCCGTTCCAATATACATTACATTCGGATTAGCGGAATCAATAGCGATCGAACTCACTGCAGAGCTTGGAAACCCTGTATTTATCATAGTCCACGCTTCAGCACCATTTCCGCCGGTTACAGATTTCCATAATCCGCCTGATGAAGATCCCATAAAGACAATACCTGTATCTACGGGATGCACGGCAAGACAAAGACTTCTCCCCCCGATATTATTCGGTCCGAGAGATCGCCATTCATCCAAACCGTCTTTAGTATTTATATCCTGCAAATTATTTTTGGAAAATTCAAATGCTTTAAAAAATTTATCAGCCGGAATATCCGTATCGGGATAAGCACGGATCTGCGTCATCCATTGCATTGATTCGAGCGCTCCCGAAGAGGTCTTTTCATTTTTATTCAAATCATTAAGTTCTGAAGTTTTTTTCTTTGAACTCTTTTTTTTAATTTCTTTATCTTCATTATTTTCTATGGAATCCGGTGGAGGGGTTTTTGTTTTTTCTATAGCCATTGAAAGTAGAATGGTAAGTCCCGCAAAAACAAGTATTGCAAAAAGAAGTATGATCTTTGATTTCATTAAATTTATTTTTCATAAAATAATCGATTTAATTTTATAAAAAAATTTAGAATGTAATCCGGTATGATTTTAAGAATTATCTTTTTAGTTGAATTGTTTCTGAGTATTTTGTTCATTCATTAAATAAAAATCATTTACAATATTTTTATAAAAATATTTTTAAAATTATACAAATATTAATGGTAATTAACATAATGAATTTATTGT
>JAGPCH010000053.1 GCA_018058125.1 Ignavibacteria bacterium
GGGCTGGACAGTGGTCTTACAAAAGATCTGGCAGATAAGCTAAATTATTTATTGGCAAATTATCAGATATTTTACATGAATGCCAGAGGTTTTCACTGGAATATAAAAGGCGATAAGTTCTTTGAGCTTCATGTGAAATTCGAAGAACTGTATAATGATGCGCTTATAAAGATCGATGAAATTGCTGAAAGAATATTAACACTTGGTTATACACCGGTTCATTCCTTTACGGATTATATTTCAGTTTCGAAAATCAGTGAAGTTAAAAATATATCAGACGGTGACAAAGCAATAGAATCAATTTTAACCGGTTTTAAGATTTTACTTGAAGCAGAAAGAGAGATACTTGATCTGTCGGAGAATGCAAAAGATGAGGGAACAAATTCATTAATGAGTGATTACATTCCGCAGCAGGAAAAACTTGTGTGGATGTATTCTTCTTATTTAAAATAATTCAAATTAAATAATTCTAAAAATTAACTAAAATAAATTATGAAAATACTGGGAATTTCAGGAAGTCTAAGGAAAAAGTCACATAACACCGCTTTATTAAAAGCAGCTCAGGAACTAAAACCTGATAATATGGAAATAGAAATATACAGTATAGGTGATCTGCCTTTGTACAATGGAGATCTCGAAATAGATGGTTTTCCGGAATCTGTTGTAAAATTTAAAGAAAAAATATCAGAGTCGGATGGTTTATTGATTGCATCACCGGAATATAATTATTCTTACACCGGAGTTTTGAAAAATGCAATAGACTGGGCTTCGCGACCTCCGTCAGAATCCCCCTTAAAGAATAAGCTTTACGCTTTAATGGGAGTATCAGGCGGAACATCAGGTACAATAAGGTCGCAAATGCATTTCAGACAGGTTGCAATTCAAGCCGGGATGATAACATTAAACAAGCCGGAAGTATATGTTCAAACAGGCGGAAATAAATTTGATGAAAACGGAACTCTGACTGATGAAGCTACAATAGAGCATATGAAAAAATTTCTGAAAGCATTTTATGAACTGGTTGATTCAGTTAAACCAGAATCGGAAATAATATTAAATTAAAACAAATCAAAATTAACCATGAGAATACTATATATTTTTCCGCATCCGGATGATGAATCCTTCGGTCCGGCTCCGGCAATGTCAAAGCAAAGGCGCGAGGGACATGAGGTTTATCTGCTCACACTCACAAAAGGCGGAGCAACAAAGCAAAGACATAAGTATAATTATTCCGTTGAGGAGATGGGAGATGTCAGGTATAAGGAAATGCTCGAAGTATCAAAAGTACTGGATCTCAGCGGAATGAATGTACTCGATCTTCCTGACAGCGGGTTAAAGGAAATGGATCCGAGAGAGATTGAGAAAGTCATAAAAGAAGAGATTGAAAGTATTAAACCGGATGTAGTGGTAAGCTATGCAGTGCACGGGATAAGCGGATTCCATGATCATTTGGTATGTCATGCAGTTGTGAAAAGAGTTTATGCAGAGCTGAAAGAAAATTCACCTTACCTTAAGAGACTTGCTTTATTTACTTTGTCAAAAGAGATGGCAGTTTCTCCCGGAATTTTTCAGTTGAGCTTTTCTACAGAAGATGAAATTGATTGTATTATCAAAGTTGATGAAATTGATATTGAAAACTGCATGAAAGCACTTGACTGCTATGTGACATTCAAGGAAACAATTGATGCAAGCGGAGTAAAAAGTAAGATCAACAGTAATGTACATTTTGAGCTTTATCAGGAAGAGCATAAAGAAAAACTTAAAAACTTGTTTGAAAAATTATAATTGATATAAATGGATAATAATAGATTAAAATATGAATTCATGGTAGAGATCGATCTGCCTATGCCACTGAGCAATGAATTCATTTCTTTAATACCGGATCAAAGAGCTGTCATAACGAAGCTATTCAGCGATAAAGTATTGACATCTTATTCTGTATCACTAGAACACGGAAAACTATGGGCTACTATTATTGCTGAATCTGAAAATGAAGTTGCTGAGATATTGATGGAATTTCCGATCATAGAGCATTGCGAATATAAAATGTTCAAGCTTGCATTTCATAATAATTCGGGATTTATAATTCCGCAGTTTTCTTTAAATTAAAAAATTAAAAAAATTGATTTTAATACCTGATAAAACCAGGATACAAAGTATTGATATCCGTGTAAGGGATTTGAAAGATTCTCTGAATTTTTATTCGGACTTAATTGGATTTAAGATCGTTGATCAAAATGATTTTGAAGCTATTTTATCTTCCACCGGAGTACTTCCATATATAATAAAATTAACTGAAGATAAATCTGCTCCGGTAAGAATCAAAGGTTCAACAGGTTTGTTTCACATGGCATTTTTATTTCCCAACAGAAAAGAACTTGCAAGAGTATTCATGAGGCTGTTTAAAAATAATATAAAGTTTCAGGGATTTTCTGATCATCTGGTGAGCGAAGCTATATATTTGTCAGATCCTGACGGTAATGGAGTCGAGCTTTATACTGATAAACCAAGAGATCAATGGCAGGAATCTCACGGGCAGATTTTAATGGATACACTTCCTCTCGATCTTAGTAAGGTTACAAGTGAACTCGATGATCCTGAGATATGGAATGGAATTCATCCGGATACAACTTTAGGACATATACATCTTAATGTATCGGAACTTAAAAAAGCTGAAGAATTTTATAATGAAATTTTGGGATTTAGAATTACTAACACTCAATTTCCAAAAGCTCTTTTTCTGGGAGCCGGCGGGTATCACCATCATATCGGATCAAATACATGGATGCTTGACAAAAGAGCAAAAGCAGATGAGAATTCACTGGGAATGACTTCTTTCACGATCCGTATTCCGGATGATAATTATATAAATTTAATTTCTGAAAGAGCTGAGGAAAACAAACTGAATGTTTTCTCAGATAACAAAAGTGTGTTAATAAAAGATTTTGATAACATAAACATCAGGATCATTTCATAAATTTTTCTAATCCTTCAGCATTATTGCATCCGGTAAATTTTGCATATCTATCAATACTGCTTCTAAGTTTTTTATCAAATGAATTACTTCTTCTGAAATTCTTCTCAAAATGTAAATTTTTAATAATAAAAGTATCCGATGAACGGTCAGATTTTGCGTCAAGTCTGCCTGCAAATTTATTTCCTGATAAGACCGGAAGGCAGTAATAACCGTAGACACGTTTCGGTTCGGGTACATAGCATTCAATTGTATAATCAAAATCAAATATCTCTCTTAGACGTTTGCGGTTGATTACTAAATTATCAAACGGAGATAATAAGTGAACACCATTATTTTTAATATTCGAATTGAGTAATTCCAGTATCTTGTCATTTGTGTAATAGGAAATTTCACTTTTGCCAACAGAGATTTTTCTGATCCGGTTATTTTCTTCGAGTATATTCAAAACTGATTTAAAAAGTTTAGAATTGAATTTTCTCTGATAAGTAATTTCTCTCTCCGAGACAATCGCATTTGAATATATCGAAGTAAGTATAAGATGTTCATAATATTCGGATTCTGCCGGAAAATCTGAATCTATTTTAGCAGGTAAAACTCTCTGAGTAAGATCATAAACTTTCTGAAAACCGATTCTTTCTTTTATCATCAGATCTCCATTATGGAAAAGAAAATCGAGAGCGTCTTTAGCAGGCTTCCAGTTCCACCAGCCTTCCGACCTTTTACTGCCGTCTCCTTCGAAATCCTTTGACTGCATCGCGCCTTCGCTTTTTATTCTGTCATAAACATACTTTATAACTTTCTTATTTGCATTGCCCCAGGTTTTATATCTGTCAGAATATCTTTTCTTTCTGATAAGTGAATATCTGAAATCTTTCATTGGCAGATAAGCAGCGGCGTGACTCCAGTACTCGAAAATTTTTTTGGATTTCATCAGATCATCAAGCATCGTCCGTTGATACTTATTCATGCGGCTCCATAGAATATGATGATGAGATCTTTCTACTACTGAGATAGTGTCTATCTGAACATACCCAAGCGATTCAATAATACTGAGCAATTGTTCAGAAGATCTCGGAATATTTTTAGAATTCAGAAGCTGCTTTGTAATAATAAGATCACGCGCTTCCTGAATAGATATGCTATCTTGCTGCATTTTAAAATATGTACTGATTTATATTTGGAAAGGTAATAAATCTAAACAAAATTCTGAAACTATTATTTGGAATTCAAAATATGCTTAATGATAATTTCAGCATGTTCTATTGAATTCTCAATAAAATATTTATCCGTATTCTTTCCGCTGCAGACGACACCTGCTAAATATAACCCATTTTGATTTGTCTCATAAGATTCTCTGTTGAAAACAGGTGTGTTATTTTCATCGAGAATGATCCCGATCTTTTTTAAGAATTCAAAATCAGGATGATAGCCAGTCATTGCGAATACAAAATCATTGTCAATTTCAATTTCTCCTTCGGGTGTTTTAATCAAAACAGTTTTTTCCTTAATCTCAAGAATTTCAGAGTTGAAATAAGCTTTGATCGAATTTTCAGAAATTCTGTTTTCAATGTCTGGTTTAACCCAGTATTTGATTGAAGGTTTGATCTTGTTTTCCCGGATAACCATAATAACATCTGCACCTACTCTGAATAATTCAAGAGCAACATCCACAGCCGAATTTCCGGCACCTATAACGAGTGTCTTGTGATATGCATAAGGATGCGGCTCATCAAAATAATGTTTAACTTTTGACAGATCCTCTCCTTTGATATTCATATAATTTGCATTATCATAATAGCCTGTAGCGACGATGACATTTTCTGCAAAGTAAATGTTTTTATCTGAAGTAACCTTATACACTTTACTATCTTTCTCAATACTGATAACTTTTTCATAAGTATTGATATTCAGATCGTAAGCATTCTTAACTCTTCTGTAATATTCAAGCGCTTCCCTACGTGTAGGTTTTATACTGTGTGAAACAAACGGGACATTTCCAAGTTCGATCTTTTCTGATGTAGAAAAGAAAGTCATGTTAGTAGGGTAGTTGAATATGGAATTTACTATACTGCCTTTTTCTATAAGGAGATAATTCAATCCATGCTTTTTAGCTTCTATCCCGCAGGCAAGACCGACAGGTCCGGCACCTATGATTATAACGTCTAATGTCAATTGGTATAAATGTTAATTGTAAAAAATAAGTGTTGAGTTTAACAAGTTTTGAACACCCTCTCCCACTCCCCTTCGTCCCAAAAGAACGGTAGAGGGGAGTCGGATTTTATAAAAAGTTAATCTAAAATCAAAAATCAAAAATCGTTACACCTGCGTCACCTGTATCATATTAGCCGATTCGGATTCAGAAAATGGCATAGGAGCAATAAGCACAACCCTGTCATCTTTGCTTAAAATATTATTCTCAATGATACATTCTCTTATCATTTTAACCGTTTCATTATAGTCAGGACTTTTATCGATTTTAATGGACTCAACTCCCCATATAAGTTTACACTTTCTAATAATATCCACGTCATGTGTGGCTGATATTATCTGCGCATTCGGTCTGTGATTTGAAAGCAGCATTGGGGATTTACCGGTATGACTGATAGTGATAATGGCTTTAGCATCCACTCTGGTTGCAATTTCGGTTGCTGAGTTGCATATTGTATGTAAAGTATTTTCCGGCGAATCTTCAATGAAAATCTCATTAAAATATTTAGTCTGTTTTTCGGTCTCTGTTTTTGTAATGATCTTTTTCATGATCCGGACAGTTTCAATAGGATAATCGCCGGTGGAAGTTTCAGCAGAAAGCATGACACAATCCGTTCCGTCAAAAATTGCATTTGCTATATCTGAAGCTTCAGCTCTTGTAGGAGTCGGGCTGTGTATCATGGATTCGAGCATCTGAGTAGCAGTTATTACCGGTTTGATAAGTTCATTACACTTTCCTATTATCATCTTTTGTATCAGCGGAACTTCCTCAGTGGAAATTTCAACTCCCATATCTCCCCGCGCAACCATTATCACATCCGATACTTTAATAATGGATTCTATGTTCTGAACGGCTTCAGGTCTTTCTATTTTTGCAATGATAGGTTTAACAAAATTACCTGTCTTCATAATATTTCTGAGATGAGTGATGTCATCGGCAACTCTCACAAAGCTCATTGCAATAAAATCAACTTCGTGTTTCAAACCAAACTCAAGATGCTCAAGGTCTTTTTCGGTGAGCGGATTCATATTAAGTTTTGTGTGAGGAAGATTTACACCTTTTTTTTCTTTTAGAATACCTCCGTTTATAATTTCACAAACCGCTTCACCTTTTTTCCTTTCTATTGATGATACTTTGAGCTTCAGATTACCATCATCCAGCAGAATAGCTTCGCCAATGTTAAGATCATTTATAAGGCCATGATAATTTGTTGAAATTACATAGTCGTTACCGATAATTTCATCTGAAGTGATAATTATATCCCATCCTGCTACAAGCTCGATGCTACCTTTCTCAAGCCTGCCAACTCTGATCTTAGGTCCCGGAAGATCCTGTATTATCGCTATGATCTTTCCTTTTAACCTTGCAGCTTCCTTAATGTTTTCAATATATAGTTTGTGTATCTCGTGTGTACCGTGAGAAAAATTTAGTCTGGCTGCATCCATGCCCGCATCTATCAGTTCGCAAATTTTTTCTACTGTATCTACAGCCGGTCCGATGGTACATATTATTTTTGTTTTTTTGTAAATCAATTTTTATGTTTTATACTTATATAGAAGAAGTTAATTTGAACTTTGTTTTTATAAAATCAGTAAATTCATGAAATCAGATTCAGTAAGGTAAAAATATTTCCATTAAAGGAATAGTTATCTTTAAATTACAATCAAAAATCAAATATCTAAAATCAAAAATTGTTTTACAAAATATTCATTCATAAACATTATAAAAAGTTATATATAAATGAAAAATCTAAAAGGGAAAATAGTATTGATAACCGGCGCAACAAGCGGTATAGGAAAAGCATCAGCTTTTAAATTTGCAGAACTCGGATGCGATCTGATACTTGCGGCAAGAAGAAAGGATCGTCTTGAAAAAATTTCAAATGAACTCAGATCAGAATTTAGTATCGATGTACTTACTATTCAGCTGGATGTTCAGAATTATGAAAATGTAAAAGCAATGTCTGAAAGTCTTGAAGGAAAATGGAAGAAAGTCTATTTGCTGTTGAATAACGCAGGTCTTGCAAGAGGAATGGCAAGTGTAAAAGATGGTTCGGTACAGGACTGGAATGAAATGATCGATACAAATGTGAAAGGACTATTGTATGTTTCGAAATGCATTATACCTTTGATGCTTGAAAACAAAGAAGGACACGTGATCAACATCGGTTCGATCGCCGGTCATGAAGTATATCCAAACGGAAATGTTTACGCCGGCACTAAGCACGCAGTCGATGCAATTACTAAAAGCATGAGAATGGAATTACTCGATTCTCCGATTAGGGTTTCGACGATTGATCCGGGTTTAGTTGAAACAGAATTCAGCGTAGTCAGACACAGAGGTGATGAAGATAAAGCAAAACTGACTTATGAAGGTTATACACCATTGTCCCCTGAGGATGTAGCGGAAGCAGTTATTTTCGCTGCTACCAGAAATGATAATTTTGTCGTAGCTGAAATGGTAGTTTTCCCAAAAGCGCAGGCGGGCGTGAGGGATGTTGTCAGGAAAGTATAGAGTATTAAGTATTAGGTATTAGGTATTAGGTATTAGGTATTAAGTAAATTCAAACATACTCAATTC
>JAGPCH010000054.1 GCA_018058125.1 Ignavibacteria bacterium
ACATTCAAAAAAATTTGTCTTTATGAAAATCAAAATTTAATATTTATGTTTGTCATAAATTATTTCCTGTGAGAAGAAAATACATTAAAAGTTACAAACCGATATTCCTATCTCACAGGACAGGTAATAGTCCTCTTATAATTAATTTTATACGGGGACTACAAAACCTGTTAAAATCTGAAAGTCATTATAAAAATAAATTTTATTAATTTAAACTCCTTAATATTATGAAAAAAACTAATTTTACATTTTTTATTATCATACTGATCTTTGCAGCTTTAATAATAGCAGGTCAGTCAAGAGCTCAGATGTTCTGGAATCAGGCAGGCTCATTTACCGGAAGCGATTCGACTCACATCTCCATAAAAGACGATGCTTCACTTGATCTTACTGGCAGTTTTACAGTCGAGTGCTGGATCAATCCCGCCAACTCTTCTTCGCCTTTTACACAGGTGATTCTGCAAAAGAGAACTTTGTCTACTATAAACTCAGGCTATTCAATGATACTGATAGGCGGTAAAATTTTGTTCAGGACCGGAAACCTCTCTGGTATAACAGGAAGAAACGTTATTCCAAACAACGAATGGACACATGCTTCCGGAAGATATAACAATAATAACAATACGTTTTCATTATTTATAAATGGAATTCTCGATACAAGCGTAGTTATAGCAGCACCGCCAACTTTAAATAATGATTCTATACTGATCGGATTCGGACGCGGACTTGGAAACGATTTCACCGGAAAACTTGATGATATAAGAATCTGGAACAGGTCTCTTTCAGCCGCTGAAATTGGACAGTATTTCAGAACTTCCTTATCCGTAAACTCCGGAATTTACAGCGGTCTTGTATTATCATTACCTTTACAGAAACCGGAATCAACAGGTGTAAAATTTTCAACTGATGATTATTCCGGTGCGGGAAATAATTGTTACAACCGGGGAGTAACAGCTTTTAATCTCAGCAGCAATCTTTCTACAACGGTTACCTATAATGAATCTGCAGAGTTTGACGGGACGAATGATTATCTTTCCTCACCCGGAAATACCGCAATCAGTCCGATTCAGGAGATCACAATGGAAGCGTGGATATATCCGAGAAGCAATTCGAATTGCATAATAATTCAGAAAGGCTCGGATGACGGAGCAATTACAAATTTCAGACTGGCAATTCAAAACAAAACTTTAGTCGTGGGTTTAAAACAGAATTATAATTTTACAACAGAAGATACTATTCAAACAAACAGATGGTCGCATGTTGCATTTACATATGAATATCTCAGCGGAAAATATTTATTTTACCTTAACGGAAAGATCATTAAGGAGGATGTGAATAACATCGGGCTTCTTTCGAGTTCGAATGACTCACTCTACATCGGAGGTACTATTACAATGAATGATTTCAACGGATACATTGACGAAGTCAGGATCACTGAAGCTGCAAAGACCTCTGCACTGATCCGCGAAAATATTTTCAGATCAGTAGATAAATCAAATGAAAGTCCGGCTGATGACGTTTCTTATAATCTTGACGGATCCAATTTTTCAAACACAGGGCAGGGAGCAAATCTAAACTTCAGAAATAATGCAAGATTCTCTCATCCTTCTACAATAGTTGCACAACCTGTTTCACCACTCATCAGAAAAGACGGCAAATTTTTCACAGATGCTTTTTATATGAGTTATCCGGATCTCCGAGTCCCTTACTCTAATGACGTTGGTGTTATTGAGGATATCATTGATGTATATGAAAATGAAGCAATTACAAACATAGAAGTTTTTATAGCAATAAATCATGAGAATATGAGTAATCTTAATTTAGTTTTAAATGCTCCTAACGGTGACTACACACTCCTTTATGATAATACAAGTACATTAGGATCTGACAATAATCTTGTAACTATTTTTGAAGATAATGCGGACACTGCGTTCTTTGATCATTACATTACATTCTCGCCCGAATTAAAAAGCAAATGGTCGCTGAATACCACACTTACAGGAAATACCCGGGGACAATGGAGACTTACTGTCTATGATGAGGCAGGACAGGACACAGGGAGATTCTATGCCTGGGGTATCCGATTCAACAATAAAACTACCAAGCCCAAATATCTCGAGACAAGTATTTTTGTTCAGGGTATGTATAATGCGACAACAAATTCAACCGTAAGGGATACAGTAACTTATAATATCAGGAACAGCACTTCTCCTTATAGTATAGCCGAAAGCAAAAAACTTTATATGCCGGTAAATAATCTTTCTTATATGACATTTAACAATGTTGAGTTTGCAAAGGAATATTACATTGAAGCTGTTCACAGAAATTCCATTTCAATTTGGAGCGCTGCACCGGTGAGTTTCAGTTATTTAACTGGAAGCGCATCGGGGAGATTCGCAGTTAATCTAACAGCAGCTTACGGCAGCAATATGGCTGAGATAGATACGAGTCCGTTAAGATACGGAATGTACAGCGGTGACGTGAACAGGGATGAAAGTGTTGATCTTACTGATGTTATTCAGATCTATAATGAAGCTAACACTTTTGCATCCGGATATATAGTCACTGATCTGACAGGTGATTCGATGACGGATCTTACTGATGTGCTGTTAGCTTATAACAACTCTAATGAGTTTGTAGCGGTGATGAAACCGTGAATTCGATTTGGGATTTTAATGATTTTAGATGTTTGATGTTTGATGTTTGATGTTTGATGTTTGATGTTAAGATATTTAACCATTAACTTTTAACTTTTAACTTTTAACTTTTAACTTTTAACTATTAACATAAATAATTCATCAGCTTTTTCAAGAAGCCATATTTTATTGATCACTTCAGTTTTTACAAGTTCGTCCTTTAGTTCTTCAATTTTAAATCTGTTATCAGAATTATAATTAAACTTGATATTACTGAACTTTTTAACAAAATAAACAAATTTTCCCGCCGGCAATTTTATGCTTTCAGATAATTTTTTATTTTTGGAAATAAAATTCCGGAATGCTTCGATTAGCGAATACAATTCGTCTGTGTGACCGGATTCATAGTATATCATCAGCTGAAATCTTTTTACTGACACATGATCCATCTGATTTTTCACTTCCATTTTCGCCAGATAATTCAGAGCTTCATTGAAATTCTTCTTTTTCACGTTTAATGTTACTAAAGAATAATTATGAAACTTGTCTCTGTATTCAGGGTTTATTTTTTTTATATTTTCATAGATGAACTTTTCCGTCCATTCAATTTTATTCAGTCTGCATGCACAACTTACTAACGAAGTAAAAGATAATGGATCAATAAAACCGTTATTATCAACTGTTACAAAATTGTTTTCAAAAGTATAAAGTAATACTTCAAAATTCTCTTTTACATAATCCTTCATTCCTTTTGCAGTTTTCCTGCCGCAATGTTCCCTCAATGTTAACCCCAATGACATGTTGAATGGAATACTGAAATTATGAGATCTTTCAAAAAAAATGTTTTTTAATTTAAAATAGACACTTTCATCAGTTTTATTCAGCACTAACTTCAGACACAAAAGAGAACTTTCAATAATCTCCTTATAACCATGTTCAAACTTTTTCATTAAGGTCAGGAACAATTCAAGATTATCACTATTATATTCTTTATTCATGATTGAACCGTTAACTAACAAGGTATTATATATATCCGCACATTCATTCAGATAAAATAATGTTAAAAATTCAATTTCCTTTTCTTCTTCAACTGTCTTTTCTGCATTGGTCTTATTCATTGTTGCTGTAAATTCTCTCTGTAATTTAAGAGCACTGTATTCATAATAGAAATATTCAAAATCCAGCTTCAAATTTGCAAGCATGTTTTTATAATTTTTCATGGATTTTTCAAATGAACTATTCAGATTTCGATTCATTTTCTCTTTCATTACAATAATACCTCTTAATTTCTCATCCTTTTCATAATTCTGAAGTTCAATAAAATTATCTGCGCATTTTCCGAGATCGTAAATCAAGTTTTTCATTACACCGTAATTGAAGTCCTTATTTTTATAAAGTCTTCTCCAGACCTTTTTCCTTTCGAGATCATGTGAATTATAATAAGGCGCATGTTTTTTTAATAAAGCGAACAGATTAACAACAACAGAGTTTTTATTATAGTATGGCGAATTCAGAAAATCTTCAAACTTTTTTAACTCATCTTTGCTGAATGTTCTGAAAACTGAAATGGCTGAAGTATTTAACATATCTTTTTAAGATGAAACATTGATTTTTAAAGTCACGAAGAAAACGTTAATTACGACGAATATTCAAAGGTTATTGCTAAAAATCAATTTACTTATAACTGTCTGATTATACTTTTTCAGGTGAAAACATGTAAAAAATATTTTTGATACAGGAAAGTAAAAATCTTAATTTTGTAAAGTTCATTAAAATAATAACCCGGGAAGTCAGTTGGCAAACTGCTTCCCTCTAAAGGCATGCCGGTATGCCGGGTTATTATTACTTTTATAAAAATTTAAAATATAAAAATGAAGTTAATCAAAAACATTAAATCAAGAAAAGATCTTTCAGTGAAATTCACTTTACTAATTTTATTCGTACTTTTTTCAGCTAATTCATATTCACAGAATAAAAAAACACTGCCGCCTGCAGGACAAAATGCAATAATAAAAAATAACACAAGCGGTCTGTCAAAAACTGTAAAAACAGAATTGACCCATGAAGCATTAGAAATAAATAAGCAGATCGATCTTATAGTGAGATCAGATGATATTAATTCCGCCAACAGATTAAGTGATTTAAGAATGAAATCTAATAAGCATATTAAGAATACAGTTACAGTTGACTCAGATTTCAACAGTTTAAAAGCAAAGTTTAAAAAAGTTAATAACAGAAACACTGATAACATAACCAAAGCAAATATTTTTAACGGGAATTATCTTGTTGCTTCAGCTACACAGGTTGAGCAGTTAGGACCATTTGCCGGAAGGATCTGGCTGATCATCGGAGTCGGGCAAGCTGATACAGGGATAGGATCATCAGGCGATTCTTTATTACTTTATAATTCCATTGATAACGGTGAGACATTCAGTCTTATCACTTCAATTGAAGCCAATACCGGAATAAAAGTAAACAGGGATGAACTCGACATGGAATTAATTGAATCTGCAGCAGGTGCAGAATATCTCCATGTAACACTTGGATACACAACTGATGGCTATTCAGGTGATAAAATAATTACACTTCTGACATTTGATGATTCCGGAAACTTCAACGAAAATGTATTATCGATACCCGGATATTCTTCCTCCAGCGAATATTACAAACCAAGGATTACATCTGATAACTCAACTTACCTTTCGCAAGCATATGTGTATATTACCTTTATGCAGGATTCTATTGAAGGTATAACTCATAATGTATTGTCAAAAGTTTTAAAATTGTATGACCCATATACTTTAGCACCTGCTGTTACTTATTTTCCACAGAGTATATATTCTCCCGCGCCGGGATTTTCAAACGATTTCAAATCTCAGATTGATATTGCATATTTTAACAATTCCGGTGATTCTCTGATATATGTATTGAGCGCTTATCCGGGACTTGAAGACATTGTTTACATATATAAATCCAAGGCGGATATTGATGTTTATCCGAATTATGATAAAATTTTGGGAAGCGTATTTGCTGGAGATCCGATAGTGAATGCAAGAGTTGCTTCGAATGGCGGACTTTCCGACAGGAATGTTATGATTACATTTTCAGATAATTATTTTAATATTGGAGACTGGGATCAATGGATATTTTCGACAAGTGATGCTGCAAACTGGACAACAACTAATGTAGATTATTCAGGAAACTTTAATTCGCTCAACGGAGATATTTATGGAAAAAGAAGAGCAAGCGGAAGTTTTAATATTGCATTCAATAATTCCAATTCATGCATAGCAACTGTAGCATCAGCAGAGTTAAGAAATAACTCTTTATACAATTATGTTTTTAATCTGAATGATAATTATGCTTATTCATTTCTTTATCCTAAACCAGCGTTCAGAAATGTCAGTAATGACAGCGCTTTGACAATTTGGGGAAGCTATTATTCACTTTATGCTACAGGAGGCAGCAATGCGATCAGAATAAATGTAACAACTGCAATTGAAGGAATTTTTGATCCGGGCATAGCTAATCATGTCATTGATGATAAGATTTCATTTTATCT
Organism: Ignavibacteria bacterium; assembly: GCA_018058125.1. GTDB lineage: Bacteria > Bacteroidota > Ignavibacteria > Tepidaquicellales > Tepidaquicellaceae > JAGPCH01. The sequence continues at coordinate 6,199 of JAGPCH010000054.1, forward strand.
GCATAGTAATATTCCGCCATTTAACATAGTTGATTCCACTAATGTATATTCTTACAGTTGCACGTTGAATAATGCTGTTGTTTTTAATAATGCTCCGGATGGTGACTATTACTTATCAGCCAAACACAGAAATTCACTTGAAACGTGGAGCGCCGGACCGTTAAGTCTGATAAATGGTTCTTCCTGGGTATCATATAGTTTCACCTCTTCTTCTGCTAATTCATTTGCTGATAATGTAGTATTAAAAGATGGAGTATGGTGTTTTTACAGTGGTGATGTCAATCAGGATGGATACATAGACCTTGCTGATGTTCTGCAGATATATAATGATGCAGGAGTATTCCTTACAGGTGCATATGTTCTAACAGACCTAAACGGAGATTTTTCAACTGATCTGTCAGATCTTCTGATTGCATATAACAATTCTGTGGAGTTTGTTTCAGTTATCAAACCATAAGAATAATTTCAGATTGTAAATTTAAAAAATTGAATCAGCAATAATAAATTATTAATCTAATATGTTAATGCTTACCATAATATCTATACTAAAAACGAATATCTGTTTATAAATTTACAGCTACAACTTCCCCGCTATCACCACCGGCTCTTTGATCACATTCACTGAGCCGGTTTTATTATCAACAGCTTCTATCAATAAAATATAAATGCCTATCCTCAGTTTCTGATCATCATCCCCAAATCCGTTGAATATTATCGAACCTTCTTTTCCGGTGATCTGATTATCTGAAATCGACCTCACAAGTCTTCCTTTTATATCAAAAATTTTTATCCTCATCTGTGAAAATTCCGAATTTAATTTATACTTTATTATAGTAAAATCTTCATGTCCGTCACCATCCGGCGAAAATGGATTCGGAAAGACAGATGCTTCAGAATTGGTTTTTGTATTTATCGTAAAAATGCTGTTCCGAATTCCGGGAGTTCCGCCTATGATATCAGTACAAGAGCTCCAGTTATTTTTATCACTGGATCTGAATGCCGGATTAATTCGTTCGAGCGAAATGCCTTTTGTATCAGGGAATTCGGGATTGCTCCAGCCGGGATCATAGCCGACTGCATCTATCACATTATTCAGACTGTCAACTATTGAAATGTATTCACCGGTATTACTCAGACTTAAACTTCCCGATATTTTTAAATAAATACCGGCAGTCTGGTTTTGCAGATATTCAAATGTTCCGTACACAGAACTGTCATTTGCCAGTATAAAATACTCACCGGGATTCAGATACAGATCAGAATCGGAAAGCGTGATAGATGTCACAGTTTCTTTGTATTTCCATTTTCTCAAATTGATTGTCTGTCCGGATGAATTGAATATTTCTATCCATTCCGATCTGTTAATTCCGGGATCATACATGATCTCATTTATTACTACACTTCCGCCACCTGATGAATTGCTGCTGACATAGATTCTCTTATATAAAATATTATTCAGCGGATCATTATCC
>JAGPCH010000055.1 GCA_018058125.1 Ignavibacteria bacterium
CTCGGTCACTGCTAATTTTGGCGGAAGTAAAGCCAGAAAACTGATCAGGGAACAATTGAAAAATTCGTTTAAATAATTATCATATAATTTGAAATACAGAAGATTAGGAAATTGCGGAGCAAGGGTAAGCGTCGTCGGTCTCGGCAGCTGGATCACAATAGGCGGGACGGTAGATAAAAAAACCGGAAACGATCTAATCAAATATGCTTTTGACAACGGTATAAATTTTTTTGATACAGCTGATATATATGCGATTGGAAGTGCGGAAAAATTTCTGGGAATGTCACTTAAGAATTTCAAAAGACAGGATCTTTTTATTGCCTCCAAATGCTTCTGGCCTATGAGCAAAAATCCAAATGACAAAGGTCTCTCGCGCAAGCATATTACGGAATCGGTTAACAATTCCCTTAAGAACCTAAAGACAGACTATATAGACCTTTATCAATGTCACAGATATGACTCTGAAACTCCTGTTGAAGAAACCTGCAGGGCATTTAATACACTGATCGAACAGGGCAAGGTCTTATACTGGGGTACAAGCGAATGGGCAGGTGATCAGATCCGTGAAGCTGTAATGATTTGTGATAAATACAATCTCCATAAACCGGTAAGTAATCAGCCGCAATACAGTCTTTTGTACCGAGACATAGAAACCAACGGGGTAATTAATTATTGTAAAAAGGAAGGCATAGGTCAGGTAGTATGGTCACCACTTGCTCAGGGTGTCTTGACAGGAAAGTATAATAAGAAAAAAATTGACAAAGACTCAAGGTTGATGGATAAGAAAAACAGTGTCTTTGTGCAAAAGCTGGCATCCGATGAGAATTTAAAGAAAGTTGAGAAGTTGATCAGTATCGCAGAAGATCTTAAAACCCCGGTGTCAAATGTTGCTCTTGCCTGGTGTCTGAGGAATAATATCATTTCAAGCGTTATAACTTCAGCAACAAAATTATCACAACTTAAAGAAACAATTAAAGCTTCAGAGCTGGAGCTTTCGGAAGAAATATTAAAGAAAATTGAAAATAATTTTAAAGTTAATAAATGAACTATATAATAATTGGTGAACCTTGTGTTGATGTCATTCACAAATCAAACGGTGAAATTTTAAAGAGCTATGGCGGAATTCTTTATTCTGTGATCAGTATGGCAGTACTTGCAAAAGAATCCGATCAGATTACTCCTGTCATGAACGTAGGCGAGGATGAATATGAAAACATTCTTGAAATTCTAAAACTGTATCCCAATATCAATACACTTGGACTGAATAAGGTGAGACACCCTACAAGAAAGGTTTTTTTATATTACAATCTATATAATCATGATAAAAGCGCCCGTGTAGAAACTTCATCCGAGCCGACCTATACTGTTGCCTATAATCAGATAGAAAATTTTTTGACAGGTGCTGATGCTATTCTTGTAAATATGATCTCCGGTATTGACATTTCAGTTGAAACGCTGAAAAATCTGAGAAAAAACTTCAGCGGTTTTATTCATATAGATATTCATAATATAGTCATGCATACAAAACCGGACGGAACAAGAGTTCATACTCATGTAGATAACTGGTATGAATGGTGTACGAATTCTGATACGGTACAGATGAACGAGTTTGAGATCGCTACTCTCAGCAAAGAAAAGTTAACAGAATATAAAATAGCGGAAGAAGTACTGTTCAATAAACGAAATCCTGTTGTGGGCATGATAGTGACAAGAGGAGTAAATGGTGTTACAGGAATTACAAAAAAAGAAAAAAGTTTCGGGGGTGAAACATTTTATGATCTTGATCATATCAATCTTGCTGCAATTGAAAATCCTCATTTCATAGATTCCACCGGCTGCGGAGATGTCTTTGCATCTTCATTTACACTGGATTATTCAGTAACTTCTGACTTTAAGAAAAGCATGCATTATGCAAACAGAATTGCTTCCCTTAACGCATCAATCGGCGGAATTGATCAGCTTGAAAAATTAAAATAATACCGGAAAAATAATTTGAAAATATTAATAACAGGTTCGAACGGTCTACTGGGACAGGCTGTAGCTTCAGTAATTGTAAGGGAGAGTAACCATGAAGTAATACTGTCATCTGTCGAAGAAAAATCATTTCATGATTTTGGAAAGCTATATTTAAAACTTGATATTACATCAAAAGAAGATGTTAAGAAAGTAGTTGCATATCATAAGCCTTCGGTTATCATAAACTGCGCTGCATTTACAAATGTTGATAAATGTGAAACTGAAAGAGAATTATCCTGGAAAATAAATGTAGACGGAGTAAAAAATATAATTATTGCCGCGAAAAAAAATGATGTTAAGGTTGTGCACTATTCCACTGATTATGTCTTTGACGGAAAGAACGGTCCTTATGATGAATTGGCAGTTCCAAATCCTGTTTCTTTTTACGGAAGGGAAAAACTTGCTAGTGAAAATTCGCTGATTACCAGTGACATTAATTTTGCTATAATAAGAACGCTTGTGCTTTACGGAACAGGAGATAATGTAAAACCGAATTTTGCATTATGGATGCTGGATAATCTCAGGAATAACAGACCGGTAAATATAGTAACAGATCAGATAAGCAATGTAACTATGATTGATGATCTCGCATTCGGCACTTTGAAGATCGTTGAAAAAGATTGTAAAGGTATTTACAATATAGCCGGTTCGGACATCTTATCCCGTTATGATTTTGCTATGAATATGTGCGATGTGTTTAATTTAAATAAAAAACTTGTTTTCCCGATCACTACAGAAAGCCTTAACCAGCCCGCGCCAAGACCTCTGAATTCCGGACTTATAATTCTTAAAATGGAATCCGAACTCGGATTTAAACCGATGGATTCAATTGAAGGTCTCCGGCTTCTGAAATTTCAACTTGGATATTAGAAATTAAAAATAAAAAAATAAAATGCTCGATATAAAATCTGTCAGGGAAAATCCTGAACTTATTAAAGAAAAATTATCTCTCAGAAATGAAGATATTACAGTCATTGACAGAATAGTTTCACTGGATAAACACCGGCTGGAACTGATTCAGAAAACAGAAACTCTGAAAGAACAGAGAAACAAAGTCTCTGATGAAATTGCCGTTATGAAAAAAAATAAAGACGATGCTTCGGAAAAAATCACAGCAATGAAAATCGTATCCGATGAAATTAAATCACTGGATGAAGATCTTAAGAAGTTTGACGATGATATTGATATTGTGCTGAGATACATTCCCAATTTGCCGCATGAATCAGTTCCTCAAGGAAAGTCTGAAAAAGACAATGTCGAAATTAGAGTTGCGGGACAGAAAAAGGAAATTGATTTTAAACCACTTGATCATGTGCAGCTTGGGAAAAACCTTGATATACTTGACTTCGAAAGAGGCACTAAAATTTCAGGAAGCGGATTTCCTTTGTATAAAGGAAAAGGCGCAAGACTAGAACGGGCGCTTATAAATTTCATGCTGGACGAACAGGGAAAGAACGGATACAGGGAAGTCATAACTCCTGTACTTGTCAGCCGCGAATCAATGGAAGCTGCCGAAAAGATCCCGAAATTTGAAGAAGATATGTATCATATGGAAAAGGATGATCTCTTTGCAATTCCGACTGCGGAAGTTTCTATACTGAATATTCACAGAAATGAGATCCTGAATGAGGAAGATCTTTCCATTAAGTATTGCGGATTCACAAACTGCTTCAGACGGGAAGCCGGTAGTTACGGTAAGGATACAAAAGGTTTTCTGAGAGTGCATCAGTTTAATAAAGTTGAACTTATAAATTTCTGCACTCCTGAAAATTCATACACCGAACTTGAGGAAATGCTAAATCACGCTTGCGGTATTCTTGATAAACTTGGACTGCATTATCGAGTGATCGAGCTTTGTACGGCAGATCTTGGATTTGCAGCAAGCAAGTGTTATGATATAGAGGTATGGTCTTATGCGGAAGATAAATGGCTTGAGGCATCTTCTGTAAGTAATTGTACTGATTTTCAGTCGAGAAGAGCTAAGGTCAGATATAAGAAACTTATAGAGAACAATAAAACAAAAACCGAGCTTGTACATATTCTGAACGGATCAGGGCTTGCAACTTCGAGACTGATGGTAGGTTTACTGGAAGCAAATCAGACAAAAGACGGGAATGTAGTGATCCCTGAGGTTTTAAGAAGTTATACGGGATTTGATGAGATTAAAAAGGAAGATCAGGATAGTCCTGCCTGATCATTAATTATTTAGGAAATTACAGGATTAATTAAAATTTTGAAGTGTTTAGAGAAAGTCTCCGGAGAAACCGTTTAAACGGTTTCCCCGGAGACCTTGATGGAAATAAATACTGCTATAAATCTGCACTAGTTACAATTACTCAAATTTTTTCTTTGCCAGCACAACTGCTCCGACAATTGCCGCTAAAAGAAGGAATGAAGCTAATTCGAAAGGAAATGAGAAATTAGTAAACAACTCCGCCCCGAGAAATTCCGCTCTTCCGATCTCTTCAGCTTTATCCGACAGCTTCAAATACTTCTCGCTGAATCCAAAATACATAGTAAATCCCAAAAGACAGAACAAAAATATGGAAAGTAATACGGCTGTGATTTTTTTGTAAGTAAAGTTTTCCTTTAATTTTTTCTCATCCTGCATTTTCAGAAGCATGATCACAAACAGGAACAAGACCATAATAGCGCCCATATATACCAATACTTGTATTATTGCAATGAACTGAGCTTTCAGAAGAAGGTATAAACCGGATACAGTAAAAAAGTTTAATATTAGATATAATGCGCTGGAAATCGGACTTCTTCGCGTGATCATCATTATAGCAGAACCAATGGCCATTACCGCCAGGGAGAAAAACAGAACAGTTTCGAGATCGAATTTCATTTAAATATTATGTTTGAAAGTAGTGCAAATATATAATTTCTTAATCAGATTTGTAATTCAATTTTACTTTAAAAGCATAAGTTTTTTTGTATCTGAAAAATTACCCGATACGAGCTTATAAAAATAAATACCACTTGAATATTTACCTGCATCCCACGTCACTTCATAAGTTCCGGATCCAAGCTGTTTATCCAAAAGACTCTCAACTTCTCTTCCGAGCTGATCATATATGATAAGTTTTACATCCGAAGCAGTATTACCAACTATTTGAGGAATGTCGAATTTTATTTTCGTAATGGGATTAAAGGGATTCGGATAGTTCTGATACAATTCAAATTTCTGTGGAATACTGTTTGAAGTTTGTTTGATATCTGTAATAATGACCTGCAAGGATTTTCCATATAAACCTGAGTAACTCAAGCTGTCTTTATTGAATACCACCCATACCAGAGCGTCATACAAACCGTATTTTATTCCGCGGTTCATGGTCAATGAGACACCCGAAGTTGAATCAGATACAGCTACACTATCCTGCTGAGAAAAATATTCACCCAGTATAATTCTAACCGAATCTGTTTTTTTTATGTATGCATTTGCATGATTGTAAAACCCTCCGTCAGTAATTATAGGGAATAAATAAGATTCATAATCATAATTTTCAGAGAGTGTATCAATTACAATGGGCTTCTGACCGGAGAAAAAATTAATAGCTGTACCGTAAATATTATAATTTCCCAAACGATCCGAGACGAATATACCTGTAGGCTCATTAAATGTAGCGACAAAGCCGTTGTTTAAATTATTGCCTTCATAAGCAAGTGTGTCTGCCTGAGTCCAGTTTGGCAATGAGTTTGATTTTCTGAAATCAATTTCAAAATCATTATCAGCTTTTTGCTTTTGATAACTTACATAATAGCTGCTGAAATCATAGATTATAAAAGGCGTATTGCAAATTGCACTTTCATTTGCTGTGAGATTCGTATCATAGCTGACATTATGTGTTTGTCCGTTAATGATCCTGAATATGATGTCGTTATTTTTTTCATAAGTTATGGCATAATTAATACTGTCATATGAAACTGACTTTGGTAGAAATTTATCAAATGCAGAGGTATCAACGGCAAATGGCGTCTGCCATCCTGTACCGGTTGTATAATAAGATGCATAGATATCCCACCTTCCGTTTCTTTTTGATTCCCAGACTGCTAATGAAGTTCTTATTGAAGTCTGAAAAAATGTAGAATTTCCGCTGTAAGATATTGATGGATTCCGGCTTAAGACGGAATTATCAGAAATATAAAATACTGAATCGATCGGACCCTCTGTTCCAATTTTTAATACACAAATATTTGAAGCAGAATCATGAGAATCCTGATGTCTTTCAAAGATCATAAATTCCCAATCAAACAACATTGCAAAATACTGCTGCTTTGTTCCGAAAGAAGGATTTCTGTCATAAAACCCGGAAGTGATTTTTTGCAGCGGACTCCATGGATAGATCTGAGATAAACAAATATTTGAACAGCAAACCAACAGAGAAAATATTATAAATGCTTTGGAGGAAAATTTATAGATGTTTTTCATTTTGATTCCTTTTTTTTGAAAGCTAATTTTTACAAATTGATTATGCAACTCAAAATTTTTGATTTAAATAAAAAACTCCAAATATTCAGATGAAAGACTCTCTTCTTACTGATAAAAACAAAGCTGAAATTAATTCAGCCATTAAAAAAGCCGATCTTAAAAAGACCGTATCTATTCTCGAAAAATATAAAACCGGTCATGCGGATACAGCCAAAACAAAAGATAAAAGATTTGTCATAAAGGAAATAGTAAACCATATTGAATCAACTTCTAATAATCCGGTAAAAGATTATTTCCTCACCGGAAATTCTTTATGCAATATGAACGAACCGGCAGCTAAAGAGATCGGGGTTTCACTTATCTGGCGAGGGTTTAGACATTCTCCGGAAAAAGTAAAAAAACAGCTTTTGAAAATTGCAGATGATCCTAATTGGGAAGTCAGGGAGTATGCCGGCACTGCCTTTGCTTCAGTTCTCAAAGAAAACGAAAAGCTTTTTTTCCAAATGCTTGTATGGACAAAACACCTTTCAGAAAATGTACGAAGAGCCGTGGTTTTTTCAGCTATTGGTTTAAGAAATGAAGAATGTATTAAAAAAGCTTTTGCCATATTCGAACCGCTTTTATATGACAATTCACGTTACGTAAAAAAAAATCTCGGTCCGTTTATTTTAGGCTGTTACTTTGGGAATGCTTTTCCGGAACAGGTATTTGATCAGCTTAAGAAGTGGAGTGAGATAAAAAATGAACACGTCAGATGGAATATTATCAATTCCTTTAATAACAGTTTCGGAAATAAGCATCCTGATAAAGCTTTGGAAATAATAAGTTTGTTTGTGAATGACGAAAATAAAACTGTGAGAAGGGCTGTAAAGTCAACTTTAAATCATTTAAGCAAAAGACATAAAGACAAAGTTTCTGAGTTCAGAATGAAATACAATGTTATGTGAATACAGAAATTATTGGTTCTTAAATTTTATCAGTTCTGCTGCAATGCTTATGGCTATCTCTTCCGGAGTGTCACTTCCGATATCTATACCGATCGGAGCATGGATCTTTTTCAATTGCTCTTTTTTAATTCCTTCTTTTTCTGCTTCTGAAAAAATCTTCTTTATTTTTGACATTGTTCCCATCAGCCCAATATATTTCAGATCTTTATTAATGATCTGTGTCAAGGCTTCCTTGTCAGTTTCGAAACCTGTTGTA
>JAGPCH010000056.1 GCA_018058125.1 Ignavibacteria bacterium
TCCAGTATTATTGAAGTATCCGTTCTTGAATCTCCCGGCGGGTCGACTGCTTTATTGATCTTTATCACGCGGCCTTCTGCCGAAGTAGTTGTACCTTCTTCTTCTTCCTGCAATGAACCCGGAAATACTATATCTGCATGACGGGCCGTTTCATTTAAAAAGAAATCTATGCAAGCATAAAACTCAAGTTTCTCAAGAGCTTCTCTAACATAATTACTATTAGGCAATGATACCAGAGGATTAAAGCATATCGAAAGCAAACCTTTTATTTCTCCTCTGTGAATTGCTTCTATAATTTCATATGCTGTCAGACCTTTGCCCGGCATATCTTTCTCATCAATTCCCCATACCTCTGAAATATATTTCCTGTGTTCCGGATTTTCAATGTCTCTGTTGCCCGGAAGCTGATCACACTTATGTCCGTGCTCACGACCCCCTTGTCCATTTCCCTGTCCGGTTATTGTTGCATACCCGCAGTAAGGCTTACCGATCCTTCCGGTTGCAAGTACTAAATTTATACAGCCCACTACATTATCAACTCCTTTGGAATGATGTTCAATTCCTCTGGCATGAAGAAGAAAACTTGTCTTTGCTCTTCCCCATAACTCAGCAGCTTCTCTGATCTTTTCTTTTTTTATGCCTGTAACTTCTTCAGCCCATTCAAGCGAATAATCTTTTACACTATCCAGTGTCAGATCAAATCCCGAAGTATAATTATCAATAAAGTCATGGTCGAGCAAATTATTCTGAGCAAGATAATTGAGCATCGCTCCATACAAAGCTGAGTCAGTTCCGGGCTTTATATCCAGATGCAGATCAGCTGTACGCGCAAGCGGAATGACTCTAGGATCAATTACAATAAGCTTTGCTCCCCTGTCACGCGCTTTCCATATCCAGTGTGTGAGTGTAGGAAAAGTTTCGCTTACATTTGCACCTGCTACTATGATCACTTCCGCATATTCAAGATCAGAATAATTATTAGAACCTCTGTCTAATCCGAATGCTTTTTTATTTCCGGCTCCGGCGCTTACCATGCAAAGCCGTCCGTTATAATCTAAATTTTTTGTTTTCAATGCAACACGCGCAAACTTTCCTATGAGATAGCTTTTCTCATTTGTCAGTGATACACCTGAGAGCATTGCAAAAGAATCATTTCCATAAGTTGACTGAATGCGTTTTATCTCTGAAATAGTTTTTTCCATTGATTTATCCCATGATGTATCCTTAAATCCCACACCTTCGACTCTTTCAATAGGTGACAGCAATCTGTCCTCATGATTATTCTGCATGTAACGCTGCACACCCTTCGGACACAGACGACCTTCATTAAAAGGAAACTTCATCCAGGGATCAAAACCTACGACTTTGTTATCTTTAACCAAAAGCTGTATCCCGCATTGCATACCGCAGAAGCAGCAGTGTGTATTTACGACTTTATCAGGTTCATCATTTCCACGATAACCTTCTTTCGGAGGATAGTTTAACTTTGGACCATACCGGTCAATTATCTTATCTATTTCTACAGGTAACTTTGCCATAATATTATTTTTTTATCCGAATAAATTTCCATCTTTCAGTCTTGCTTCCAGATGGGCTTTAGCTAGAATCGATCTCTTCCCTTCCGGACTTAAATCCAGATGCGAAGAGCCGTCAGCTTTATCAAAATTGAATCCAAGCTCTTTTGTAACGATCTTCAGATCATCTATATGTAACTGTGAATCAAACTCTTTTCCTGTATGCGGACATACAGCCATTCCCATTGCTTCACCTTCTTTTTTATAAATTAATGCTCCGATCTGCGCAGGTCTTTGTATAATATGGAAAAATTTTCCAAAGGGGATCCATATTAAAAATATGATTACAGAGATAGCATGTGTCACGGCAAGAAAATCAAATGCGAATCCTTTCATGAACTGGTATGAATAAGTTAACCCAAGTCCGGTAACAGAAATAATGATCAAAAGAATTAATGGTAACAGATCTGATTCAAAATTCTGAGTAGCTATTACTCCCGGCTGTGTCAGACGTCTTCTTATATAATACAGAGACCCTAAGATTATAAGATAGGAAGACCAGTTAAGTCCATGGAAAGTAATGAAAGCAGTTATACTACCTAAGTTGAATTCAAACATCTTGAATCCGAAAAAATGCGCTTCATATATTTCAAATGATCCCGGAGCAAATACAAAATGCACCCATCCGAATGTCAGAGGTATTGTAATTGCAAATGCCATTAGACAACCAAATGCTATAAAAAAATGCGCGAGCCATCTGAATTTTCCTCTCGGATAAACAAATTTCTGAAAGCCAATATTTAAAACCGCCTGTCTGGAAACAAACCAAATATGAGAAAATATTTTACCCTTAAAGAATAACTGAAATCCTCTTTTAAAATACATCCAGGTAGGAGGGCGCTGAAGCCAGACTGTGTACCGGTAAGCAATTCCGAAAACAGCAAAGATAGTACCAAACAGATATGTGATCAACGCCGCATCAAAATTCTGAAGATTGCGCGATCCTAAAAAAATTAGGATCAGCATCAGAAAAGTAATAGCGAATGCTGCAAGCAATGCTTTACCATTTAAATTTTTTATAAATTGTATCACAGAAATGTTTGTTTGTTTTTTATAAACTTAATAAATCTTTAATAAAATTTATACTTATAAACTCATTTAATTTTTGATAATGTATGCTGAACAATTTGTAATTTGTAATTTGTAATTTGTAATTAAAAAGATCAGCTCGGTTTCTCACATCCTTTTTTAGTATAGTTAGTCCAGTTGACCCATGTAGCCCATAAACAAATTAATCCTATCAGAATAAAAAATAAGACCGAACTTCCGGTAATGCTTATAGACTGACCAATTAAAATATTGAATACAAATGGTCCGAACGCTGCAATAGCTGCTGTCCATCCTATCACTCCGGCTGCCTTTCTCGGAGAGTCAGAGAATATTATCGGAAACTGTCTGAAAGTAGCTGCATTACCAACTCCAGTAAAAAAGAAAATGATCATGATAAGAGTTACAAACATAGGAAATTGTTCCATCGATGTCGGAGTTAGAGATCCTGTTACTATTAATAGAACAATACAGATAAAGATCGCTATTCCCGTTATAAATGTCAGTATCCCTCCGCCCGTTTTATCAGCAACCTTGCCAAATAAAACTCTGACAGCAGAGCCTATCAAAGGTCCGTAGAAAGCATATTTCAATGGTAGCGGTGCGTCGGGAAAGTTTCCGTAAAGAGTATTTATCATTAAAGGAAATGCTGCTGCAAGTCCTGCAAAAGTTCCAAAGGTCATAAAATAGATCAGCGTGCAATTCCATGTATGTTTTAATTTAAAAATATCCAGCTGCTCTTTGAAAGAAGCTATAACCGGTACACTTTTCAGTTGAAACCAGGCAACTATACCTATTGTAAGTAAAGGTAATACATATACAAAAGCAATATTCTGAAGATAAATATCCTGATTGATCAAAGTATCATACTGTTTGCCACCAAGAAAAGCAAATGTACCTACTCCGATAATTAAAGGAGATAATAACTGAACAAGACTTACTCCGAAGTTTCCAATACCTGCCTGAATTCCCAATGCTGTACCCATTAACCGTTTAGGATAAAATGTACTTGTACTTGGCATAAAAGATGAAAAATCCCCTCCTCCTAATCCAAGTAAAAAAGCTATAAATGCAAAATACATAAATGTTGAATCCGGGTTTATAACGGCAAACCCTAACATTAATAAGGGAATAATTTTTATTAACGAAGATACAGTAATTACAATACGTGTACCGAAAATAGGTATTAAAAAAGTATGTAAAATTCTGAACAATCCACCTGCCAGACCCGGTAAAGCCGCAAGCCAGAAAAGCTGCATTTTAGTAAAATTAAATCCGATTGCGGGAAGTTTAATGACAACTACACTAAATAAAAACCAGGTCGCAAAAGATAACACCAGTGATAAAGTTGTGATCACCATTGTCTTCAAAGCAATTCTTTTACCGGTAGATTCCCAGAATTCCCTGTCTTCAGGATGCCATTCAGTTAACCATTTGCTCATATACTATATTAAATTTTTTTGTTTTAAATTAATTAAAATTCAGTTTTAAATGAATCCTTTGGCTCTTTTAAAAACACCCAGCAGTAGAACAAACTAAATGCCGCTCCGGCTGCAATTATATGAAAAAAAGTTTTATCATCTACCATTGAATAAATTACCAAGTAAACTACCGCGCCAACATTTCCATATGCTCCTGCCATTCCTGAGATCTGTCCTGTCAGATTTTTCTTAATGAAAGGTATTACAGCAAATGTTGCGCCTTCTGCTCCCTGTACAAATACCGAACACATTATAGTAACTGATATCGCTAACCATAGCGGCCATATACCGCTGATAAATGACATTGAAAAAAAACCTGTTGCAATACCCGCCATATAGACAAGCATTGTCAGTTTCCGGTTTCCGAATCTGTCAGATAAAAGTCCGCCCAATGGTCTTGCAAATAGATTTACAAAAGCAAAAGAGCTTGCTACTATCCCGGCTAATGTCGGAGAGATCGTAAATGTTTTTTCAAAAAATAAAGGCAGCATGGATACTACCGCAAGCTCTGCCCCGAAATTTGCAAAGTAAGTTGTATTCAAAGCTGCAACGCTGTTAAAAGAATATTTATCTTCTTCGGGTATTCCTTTCTTTAATAAAGGAATATTGATCTTCAGAGTTTTTGTGATATGAACAATGAAAACTATAAACAATATTATCCATATTCCATACAATACATTCTCACTTAAAAATTTTTCAGATGATTCATTTCCAACTGCAACTGTACTTAACCTCCATGCCAATAATCCCAGTGCGCCTACTAACGGAAATGACCATAAGATCAGCTGAACCAGATCAGACTCAGATGTAGCTATCAGCGGCTGAGTTTTTTTCGTACCTGCAAAAGTTTTACCTTCAGGAGTATCCTTTACTGAAAAATAAAATATGAATCCGTAAACAAATGATACAACTCCGTTAATTGCTAATGCATATCTCCAGCCGTTTTCATATTCCCCGAAAAATTCCAACGCAAACCAGGGCAATGTCATAGCGGCAAAAGCCGAACCGAAATTTCCCCAGCCTGCATAAAATCCTTCTGCCCTGCCAACCATTGCCGGAGGAAACCAGTCTGCTACTATTCTTATACCAATAACAAATCCCGCTCCAATTGAGCTAAGTAGTAATCTTGCAATCAATAACTGTGTAAATGAATTTCCAAATGCAAACATAAATACCGGAAAAGCCATAACGATAAGTAATCCGCTGAATATCCTTCTTGAGCCAAATCGATCTATGAGAGATCCAACTACAATTCGCGCAGGTATTGTCAACGCAACATTGGCAATTGCCAATGCTTTTATGTGATCAGATGTTAGCCAGTCCAGCTTTTGCAGCATTGTACTGGCTATAGGAGCCATGTTGAACCAAATATAAAACGTAATAAAAAAAGCTATCCAGGTAAAATGCAATAACTTTATTCTCGGCTGGCTGAGATCCAATAGTTCAGGTTTCTTCATCTGTGAATATTTAGCGTCATTCTATATTTCATCTTAAAAGAAAAAATTTTCCAATTAATAAATATCAATGCAGTGATAATAAGAAGCAGAAACAAACATGTCAATTGAATTCTCTGAGTCTCTGCTCCTCAGTTTTAAAAATTTCTTTTTAAATACAGTTCTCATATCAGGAATAAGTTTTTTCCATCTCTATTGCTTTTGGAAATAATATATTGTTCTCCAGATGAATATGTAAATGCAGATCCGATTCAAATTCCTTTAACATAGCAAAAGCAACCCTGTATGTAGTACATCCGTCTTCAGGCGTAGTGTAGTTACTGCTCAGCTCTGCAATTTTTCTGAATCTCTCACCTTCGGCATCATGCTCATGCATCATTGCCGCTATTGGATTTTCAACTGTTCCGAATCCGGGCCTGGCAAGCTGCTCTTTACTGTTTGCGAATTTGATCATTTGCCTTACATAAGGAAACAATATGAGCTCTTCCTTTTTCATATGAGAAGCCAGTTCTCCTGCCGATGCATTGAATTCTTTATTTATCTCAAACAGCTCCGGGTGATTGCTTCCGTGAACTTTACAAAGCTTATCAAGAAATTGCTGAATAGAAGGAACTGTCTCCTCAATATATCTGTGATGTTTTTTCTCAATATAATCCGCAAGAAGATCTATTGGCCAGGATTTAAAATCAATAGTTTGCTCTCCGGGCTGAGAAGATACTTCAGTTAATTCTTTCAGAAGTTTATCTGCATCTATATTTTTACTTTCACAAACTTCATTTATTGATCTGCCGCCTTTACAGCAGAAGTCAATTTTATATTTTTGAAATACTGTAGCAGCTCGATAGTCATTAGCTACAAATGATCCGATACTTGATGATTTTGTCGTTTCCATTTTATATGTTGTTTAATTTAAGGTTAAATATTTTTTTTACAAATTCAATTTCGTTTTAAAAAAGTCTGTCCGTTTTCTATGTCCTCAGATAACTCGAGCAAAGTAGTTTCTTCAAGCATTTTTCTCAGATCTTCCCTTACAATTGTAAATTTATAATGCAACGGACATGGCTTTTTATTATCACAATTCCTGAAACCCAGTCCGCATTTTTTATAAATGGAATCTCCGTCAATAGCTTTTACAACCTGACTTAGCCTGATCTTTCCTGCTTTGGATTTCTTTATCTCAAATCCTCCGTTGGGTCCTTTCAGAGAATCAATAATTTTATTCTTTACAAGTGTCTGTAATATCTTTGCAGTAAATGATACCGGTGAATCTGTTTCTCTGGCAATGTCATTCAGACTGACTCTGATGTCTGAGCGGGATTTTATTGCTATGAATATTGAAGCTCGTATACCGTATTCGCAGGCTTTTGAAAACATGATTTAATTTTGTTATACAAAAATACTTAAAATATTATCATTAATAAAGGACATTTTTGTCCGAATATAAAATGTGATATAATTTATAAAGTTATCAAATCTGACATCTGATTATATATATTTTGATAAACTCCCGTTCATTTCAAGTGTTTGTCATTTTCGAATGGCCACAGTTATAATTTTTTCTATCAAAAAATGCTAAATGCTTTTAAAGGCACTAAGTCTTATCTGTTGTTAAAAGGATTTATCAGGATTGAACTCTGCCGATGTTCAGTTTAGGTGGTTTTTATTATTGGATGAAATGAAAGTTAAAGTACTTATTTGTTAGATTTAAATTTTATGGGATCTTAATATTTGTAACTTAAATTTAACATTTATTTTTGGATTCTATGGGAAAGAATAATTTTGTCTGAGCCGGTTCATTTTTAGAATATAAAATTTATTGTTCCTCCTTATGCAGATTTAATTGCACCAGACTGAGAACCCTATCACCGATTGTATCAGGTCCTTTAATTTTTTAAGCTGTTGATAACAGTAAAGCATTAATGAACTTTTACTATTTATCCGAAAAGCATAATCGTATAATCTAATAATTCCTTTCCTCCGGTACTTCCGTGTCCGGGAATTACAATTTCCACTTCCGGATATTTCTGCCGGATCTTTTCTAC
>JAGPCH010000057.1 GCA_018058125.1 Ignavibacteria bacterium
ATGTCTTTTTTTCTGAATGAACTCATCGAGTCTTTCAAACTGAGCCAGTCCAAGCGCAGCCTGCAGATTAGTCATCCTGAAATTAAATCCGAGCTCATCGTGAACAAATCTTTTCCCCGGCTTAAAGCATAAATTCCTCAGAGACCTGCATCTCTCGGCTGTCTCTTCATCATCCGTCAGTATCATTCCTCCTTCGCCTGTAGTAATATGTTTATTCGGATAAAAGCTGAAAGTACTTACATCACCAAAACTCCCGCACTCTCTGCCGTAATACTTCTGACCAATTTGCTCTGCTGCATCTTCAATGATCTTCAGATTATATTTTTCTGCAAGTTCCTCCAGCGGTTTCATATCGACCGGCAATCCGTAAATATGAACTGCCATTATCGCTTTGGTCCTGGATGTAATTTTAGATTCGATCTGACTAACATTCATATTCCATGTATCCGGTTCTGAATCTACTAGCACCGGTACTGCTCCTGCTCTTATGATCGCTGATGCACATGATATGATCGTAAATGCAGGCATTATCACTTCATCATTCTTGCCGATTCCCAAAGCTAATACCGCCGCTTCAAGCGCTGCCGTAC
Organism: Ignavibacteria bacterium; assembly: GCA_018058125.1. GTDB lineage: Bacteria > Bacteroidota > Ignavibacteria > Tepidaquicellales > Tepidaquicellaceae > JAGPCH01. Next base: position 591 of record JAGPCH010000057.1, read on the forward strand.
CATTGCATACTGCAATACCAAATTTACTTCCGGCTCTTTTCGAAAATTCTTCTTCAAACTTTTTCACAAAAGGACCTTCAGAAGATATCCAGCCTGTATCTATGCACTCTTCGAGATATTTTTTTTCATTACCGTTTAGTAATGGTTCATTTACGGGTATCATGATCTGCTCTGTTTAATATCGATCTTATCCGGACTCACAGACTCAAATCTTGTTTTATCTCCTTCTCCTGCATAGGGACCCTGTTTTACTTCTATCATTTCAATTTCCTCAAGCACTTCAAATCCGTGTCCTCCCGTTGAAAGCAATATAATATCTCCGTCATTTAATACCCGGCTTTCAAGATAATTCTGATCATCATCATAAAAATCAACTCTCAGCTTTCCTTTTTTCAGGAATAATACTTCCTGTGTAAATTGTACTTCTCTCTTTACAGGATTATGAACATGCGGATCTATTTTCTTTCCGGAAGGATGTTTCATGTAAGCAAGCTGCTGCGACAATTCATTAGGTGTAAAAAAATGGATCCCCTCCTCTTTGAAACTGCTCTTTAAAATTATTGCGAGAAGCTGTTCGTTGTTTTTTATATATTCGACCATTGATAATTTTATAATTTTCTTAAGTGGGAAGTATTTTTAAATCTTTTCCGGGATATTTTTTTAATGATATACGACAAATTTTTCACTTATGCTTTTCTGAATGTAATAGTTAAGCATGTCCTTCAAACTGTCTTCCAGTTTTATACTGTTTTTCCAACCGGTTTCCTTTTTTACTTTCTCATTACTTCCTATGATCACAGGATTATCTTTCGGACGTTTTAGTTTTTTATCCTCGCAGACTATGAACTTTATATCAAGTATCTCGCTCATGATCTGAAGTATATTGTGAAGCGAAATACCGGATCCGCTGCACACATTATAGATCTCTCCTTTTTTTCCCTTACGGAATAATATATCATAAGCTCTCACTACATCCCTGACATCCGTAAAATCCCTTACGACAGATATATCTCCTGCCAGAATAAATTCGTTCTGATTATTTCTTTTTATCTCAGCCATTTGCTTTGCAAATGATGAGATCGCAAATTCTTCGCTTTGCCCCGGTCCTAAATGATTGAATGATCTTGTCATGATAATATCCATTCCGTATACATCAGCATAAAGTTTACCTATTAACTCCTGTGAATATTTTGCTATTCCAAACGGACTTGTTGGGTTTAATATCTGATCTTCAATTAACGGCAATTTTGAAATTTCTACCGCACCGTATTCTTCTGAAGATCCTACGGAAATGATCCTGCTCTTAATTCCAATCTTTCTGATATCTTCCAGCAGATCAAGAAAAATATTCACATTATTCTGAAAACTATTCACAGGACTCTTCCAGCTTTCTGCTACACTGCTGTATGATGCAAGATGCAGTATATAGTCCGGACTGAAATCATAAATGATCTTACTTACTCTTTCTCGGTCACGAAGATCTGATCTTTCAAATTTTACTTTAATGTTTTGAAAATTATTTACATCATATGCAGGCTTCACAATATCTATGCCGACAATTGAAGTATCGAAAGAGTTACTGTTAAGATATTTTGCAAAACTCGTACCGACAAACCCCGAAAATCCTGTTATTAAATATTTTCTCATTTTAAACTGACTTCATATGATCTTGTTTTTTTTAATAGCCCCTTTTCTTCAAGTTTAATGGCTGACTGATTTAATATATCAAATGGCAGCTTGCTTCTTTCTGCTATGCTGATGAGATCATTTGTTCCGTCAGATAGATTCAATACCCACATCATTGCGGAAACGATCTCCTCAGTGTTTTTCGAAGAACCGATCGTCGGATAAAGATCTCTCTTTCCAAGCTGCGGTTCACACTCCGGCATGAGATTTATATAGGTAAAATTATTTTCAATCACTTTTATAATTTCCATATACATTCTCACTGATTCTTCCATTGCTTCAAATGATATGAAGTCCTTATTGTCAGCTGAAGTGTGATACTCTTTATATTTTCCGTACCTTGTTCTCATTAATGAACCGACAGGCAGATCAAATCCCGGTGAACAATACTGCCTCTCATCACTTCCAGTCGGAAAGAATTCTTCGGAAATAAATTCCTTGCCTCTCTCTTTTAATACAAGAAGCGCAGCTCTGTCAGATAATGAATTACCTTTTCTGCTGTGTTTGTATGTGAATTTTCCGGCATCTCCAATACAGGTTACTACATATCCGGCTTTTAAATTTTTTCTGAGATGCTCACCGTTGACTGATAAATAATAAATGCTTCCTATAGTTTCGGGTAAAAATAGAGATTTATATGTAAATCTGTTTTGTGAATTCTTTCTTAATTCTCTGTTTATAAATGCCGCAACCAATGGACCGGATAGTTCATTGTTTGCCATAGATGGATGACAGATATATGTTGATAACAATACTTCTTCTTCACTTTCCCCATTTATAATACTTTCGCCGATTGTCATGCTTCCCGAAGAATTGAATTCAGAATTTATCAGAATTTCATATGTTCCTTCTTTGAGATCACAGTATTGTGTATGACTCATGCAAAATCCCCAGCGCTTTTTATAATAAGATGTCAGATAAGGTATTACATCAGGCTGATCAGGAATTGTAAATAAATGTTCTTTTAATTCTGTTAAACTCAATCTGCCGGAATAACTCTCCGAATATCCAAGCAAATAAAGATTGTTATCTTTAAAGTCTATGACTTTCTTTCCGTTCATATCCTTTATCCATGCTTCCTTTACATTCCATTCTTCAGGTACTTTCCAGTCAAAACATTCAGTACCGGAAGGGATCTCCGATATTTTCATTTCAGATATCTCAGATAATATTTTCAAAGTCTCTCTGTTACCTTCTCCCGTTAAACTCCTGTTTAATGGCCAGAGCCTGTCAAAATATTTTTCGAGTTCTTCTCTCAAATTTTTTAATTAATCGGATTCGAATTTATTCTATATAGCATCCCAAGAGACTTCCCGTCTTTAATCAATTTTGCTGCTTCTTCATAAACTGTACGGGCTTTTATAACATGCATCCCTGTTCCCACCATCGGTCTGTCACCTTTATATAATCCTTTAGCCCATAAAAATTCTTCCATCGGCTTTACATCTGTTTCCACTCCAATTTCGGTTTTCCTTGAATATACATTATATTCTTTCAAATATTCCAATCCATCCTTATCAATGTATCTTCCTTTAAAAACCTTATGGAATCTGTTCGGTGCATTTTCCGATTCTTCAACAAAGTGGTAATATGTCATGCAATACTCACCTGCAACATCAATTGCCGCGATCATGCCGTCAAGCTCGGTAAGTATCGCAAATGGTGAGTCCTTTCCAAATGCACTGAAGTTATCAAGATTTTTAAATTTATTTTTATGATATCCTGCTGCAGTAAATGAAAACATTGGATGACCTGTTCTTACAAATGCCGGATGCTTTCTTGCAGTTTCAGTAAGTATTCCTGTTTCGGATTTTGAATATCTAATATCAAACGGAATATTTTTTGTGAATCCGAAATTGTATACAGGAAATATCAGCGTTCCTTTTTCTCCGACTGCATTCATGAGTGATTGCAAAATGTCTTCAGGTGAAATCTCAATTCCCCGGTTTTTATATTTTTTAAAAAAAGAAGAAAGCGAACTGTGTACAAGCACAGTATTATTTTTTTCTAACCCGCTCTTTATCCAGCTTTCTGTTAACTCCTTTATTACTTCCTTATTCAATATAATCTTGTAACATTGTTTTTATAATTCAAGTAATTCCAGAATTTTTTGTCCGCCCGCTTCTGCAGCTCTTCCCGGATTATAGCTGAGCTGCTTTGCAAACTCTTTTCTTTTATCTGATAATCTTTCAGGGTTTTTTAAACATTCATCAATGACCATACTTAAATTCTCGATGTCATAAACTACATCACCTACATGACGTCCTGCATTTGCTTTAGGATCATTTTTTACAAATTCGGCGGTTGTATCTCCGAATGTCGAATATATTTCTTTTAACGTCTTTTCAAAAAATTCAGGACAGTCAATATATATAACAGGCTTATCAAGCATTATAAATTCCAACGCGACACTGCTTACATCCGTAACCATTACGTCTGCTGCTTCAAGTAAAGGATCTATGCTGTTTACAGGAACGTGTCGGAAATTTCCATGCTTTTCAAACTCTGAAAGCTTTTTCCTCCAGTTTATTCCTCCGGTGTAAAACTTATAATTTGGTCCGTCTTCCGGACAATAACTTATCGGATGAAGTTTTACTATTAAATTTATATTTTCATTTTTGAGAATATTTCTGATCACATCATTTCCAAACTTTCTCAAAGATAATCCCGCATCCCAAGATGGAGCATATATCACTGTCTTCTTTGAAGGATCAAGATTCAATTCTTTTAAAATTTCTTCTCTGTTGAATCCGCCATTAAGTAATTTATCGGACTTGGAATATCCTGTATTATATAGCCTGATCCCCCTGTCCTCAAGACCGTATTTTTTAATAGTGTTTTCTGTCTGCTCTCGGTGTAAGGGACTCGTCAGGAAATGTATATCAAAATTCACAAATTCACTTTTCTGATAAGACTCATACTTGACAGGCTGATTATGATTTATGTGTATCTTCAATGAATCCTTATTACCCAGACCATAGATATGAGGGGAAAGAAAGATATCAACACAGGTTAATTTTTTGCTGAATTTTACATTGAATTGCTTTTTTAATGGAATGCCAAACTCCGCTAATTGTATGTCGCCGGGATAATGTGTTGCAATGTAATAGGATATTTTATTTGTTTTACTTTTAAGAAAATTATAGATTGGTAATATATATGGTATCAAAGATAACTCTTCTATATCCAGAATTATAATTTTCTTTCCCCTCAGCTTATCCCTGAGCATTCTGGATTGTAATTCCAGAATCTTCAGAGCCGGTGATTTTATACAACCCACTTATGCTATTTTCATCAATATATTTCTGATACCTTCTTTAGTCACTTCCCTTGGATTATTTTTTAATCTTTCAACATTTACATTTTCTGAAATCAGATTCATTGTTTCTTCTCCGGTAACATTCAGATCATTTAAGTTTGTCTTTAGTCCGATTGATCTTATCAACTCCTGAATTTTATCTTTTAACTCCATTGGTTCCCTGCAACCTGAAAGCTTTATTAGTTCATCAAGATTTTCTTTTATCTGATTAGCTGTTTTTCCTCCATTGGTTTCACTGTCCGTAACTTCATAGTTGAACATTAAAAATTCCCCGAGTGAAATGCAAACTGCCTGTCCGTGAGAGATACCGAATTGAGAAGTCAAATAATAAGACATAGCATGCGGTCCCGTAGTCTTTGTTATGTTAATAGCTTTTCCTGCTAAATGGGCAGCTCTCGACATTTTAATTCTTGAATCCTCATCCGGATCATTTACTGCTTTAGTTAAATTATCAAATATAAGTTTTATCGCCTCCGTACTATAGCTCAGGGATTCAACATTTGCATTCACATTCCAGAATGATTCCACTGACTGTGAAAATGCATCTATCCCTGATACAGCGGTAATTTTTTTTGGTAATTTAAAAGTAAGCTGAGGATCTGTGACCGAATAGTCCGGAAGTATGAATTCATGTGCAAGTGAATACTTTACATTTCCGGAATACACAACTGCAAAATGAGTTGCTTCGCTTCCTGCGCCGGATGTAGTAGGAGCTGCTATAAGAGGCTTACCCTTTCTTGTAATTTCGCTTTCACCTTTCAGTATCGACTCCGGACTGTTTGACTGATAGCTAAGTATATTCAGAGCTTTTGCAATATCAATAACACTTCCACCGCCAACTGCAAGTACAGTATCACTTTCAGTTTCGATTAAACTGTCCATGCCTTTTATTACATCTGTCAGTTTAGGATTTTCAGAAAAATCTGAATAAATGTTTACAGTGTAATCCTTCAGAATTCCTTCAAGCAGTTTTTCTGCTCCGGATAATTCATAGGAATTTTTACCCCTTACAAGAAAAATGTTTTTAGAGTTAATTTCTTTTAAAATTTTCTGAATATTCCCGATGCTGCCTAAGCCAAAGTATTCTTTATTGCTCATCACTTATTCAGTTTGAAGAAATTTCATAAATTCTTCTTTGTTATGCTGAGGAGTGGAAGCCGGTCTGCCAAGATCTTCTCTCGATCCTTTATTAACTTTAATTTCAAGAAATGACGGACCTCTGCTTTCAAGTAATTTTGAAAATTCAATTTTTATTTCCATTTCATTTTCAGCGGCAGAAATAAATTTATAACCGCATGCTTTTGCTGCTTCTGTAAAACTGATTTCAAAACCTGCTGTAGGCTGACCGCCAACAGAATCATGAGCTCCGTTATTGATAACTAAATGTTTGAAATTAACCGGTGCTTCAGATCCGCAAATTGCAAGCGAACCCATTTGCATTATGACTGATCCGTCCCCGTCAATAACAAATACCTGCCTGTCTTTCTTTTCAAGCGCAATCCCAAGAGCTATCTGCGAACAATGTCCCATCGAACCGACAGTCAGAAAATCATTCTGATGTCCCTGATTTTTATATTCCCTGTACTCATACACTTCGCGGGAAGTTTTTCCTGTTGTTGATACTATAACATCATTTTTTGAAATATTATCTATGATAATTTTAATGGCATCTTCCCTTAGTAAAGACAGATCTTTACGACAGACATTGTCTTTGTTCTTCAGTTCATAATTTTCAAAAGTACCTTCTGAAATGATCAGAGCAACCGGACAGTTATTTTTAGTTATTGTATCAAGCAGACTGTCAATAATTTTATGAAAATCTTCCGTTTCATTATTCAGGAATTCATACTTAATTCCCATCGCATCAAGCATTCCGGCCATTACTTTCCCCTGTTTAATATGCTGCGGTTCGTCCTTTTTACCCGGCTCGCCTCGCCAGCCTATCATCATTAACATTGGGATTCCATAAACTTCCGGATC
>JAGPCH010000058.1 GCA_018058125.1 Ignavibacteria bacterium
CGGACTTTCAGAAAAATACACAGGACTCTCGGTATGTTTCTTTTTGTGGTTTTTATATTCGTGTCTGTCAGCGGATTACTTCTCGGGTGGAAAAAAAACACAGGCGGATTAATACTTCCCCATTCCTATCAAGGAACTTCTACTGATTTAAAAGACTGGATTTCAATAGACAGTCTGCATAGAAATGCGGTAAGAGTTCTACTTGATTCTATCGGAAGCGACCAGTCAGCAGATCTCGAAAGGATAGATATAAGAAAAGATAAAGGAATGGTCAAGTTTGTTTTCACTGATAATTATATAGGCGTACAACTCGATGGAGCAACCGGAAAGCTTCTGCATATTGAATCCCGGCGTTCTGATTTTATTGAGAATATTCATGATGGCTCAATTCTGGATTATATTTTTGATACAAAAAAGGAACAATTCAAACTAGCATTTACAACATTGACGGGACTGTCACTTTTTGCATTTACATTCACAGGATTCTGGCTGTGGTACGGTCCCAGGAGAATGCGAAAGAAGTAAAACTATTTTTTATAAAGAAAGAATTTTTATTTTCACTAAGTTTAATTCATTCTAAAATTGGATTTCAATCCGATTCCAGTTTTTTTAATTTTTTAAAACAAAACATCACACAAAATGAAAACTATTTATTTTTTATTTTTTATCTTATTTTTTTGTTCATTAAATGAAATTTATTCACAGGATGCAGAAGATGTACTTGATGCTCCCGATTCACCGGATACGGTTAAGTATGAAGTAGATGAGACTGTGATCTCAGCTACAAGAACCAGGCAAAAAGTAATTGACATACCTTATTCGGTACAGAGAGTTGATCAGAGTCAGTGGCAGATCTCCAGAAAGCAGGGAATAAATGACATTCTTACAAACATTCCCGGACTCTGGCTTCAGCCAAGATATGGAAATCATGACGTGCGTGTATCAATAAGAGGATTTGGAACGAGGTCGAATACAGGTATCCGCGGTGTGAGAATTCTGCTCGACGGAATTCCCGAATCCGAACCTGACGGGCAGACCAGACTGGAAGCACTTGATTTTACGTCGATCAGCAAAGTTGAAGTTGTAAAAGGAAACATGACATCGCTTTATACAAACGCTCCGGGCGGAGTTATAAACTTCTTTACTGATAAATATTTTCCAAGACCATTTGTATTATCGGATAATGAATTCGGATCTTATGATCTAAGAAAAAACGGTTTAAAATTCGGTCTTACTTCTGAAGATGAAAGATTCATGGCGACATACAGTTACGAAAATTATAACGGATACAGAGCTCACAATCAGGAATATATGACAAGATTCAATTCAATCTATGAAGCAGATCTTAATCCTGTTTCGACTATTTCTTTATACGGTTATTATGTGAACGGACTGCTTAAACTTCCTGGTTCTCTTACACTGGAACAGTTTGATGAAAATTATCTACAGGCAAATCCAAGAGATGAAAGCAGGGATACTAAAAGGATTTCAAAAAAAGGAAGACTTGGAATAACATATAGTACTAAATTTGGAAATGCATATAATAACTTTATTGAATTAACCGGATATGGTACTATCAAAGAACTTACCCGACCGGCTGCAACATACAGAATTATAGACCGATATGGAGTTGGTGGTAATTTCAGATGGGTCAATCAGACTAAACTTGCAAACCGAAATAACGAATTTTCAATTGGTGGTGATCTATATTATCAGACCGGTCCGGTATCCGAATTCAATAATATCGGCGGGATCAAAGGCGATAAATTGCAGGCATTGAATAATGAAACGATATCAAATATTGGTTTTTATTTCACTGAACAATTTTATATTTACAAAGATTATCTTTCTTTACTTATTACAGGAAGATATGACAGAATAAATACAGAAGCTAAGAATCAGCTTGCAAGTTTTCAGGACACATCAAGAGTGTTTGACGGATTTACTCCAAAGTTTGCAATAAATTATAAGTTCAATCCTTTTATGTCCGTTTATGGTTCTTTTGGATGGGGATTCGATTCCCCTGCTAATAATGAACTTGATAATTTTCCGTTCTCATCCGATGGTGGTCTGAAACTTATCAACCCCGATCTTGAACCACAAAACACATATAGTTATGAACTTGGATATAAAGGAGAAATTATAAACAATAAAAGTAATGTTTTTACAAACACATTTTTAGAGTTATCTTTATTTGATACAAAGATCGATAATGCGATAATACCGTTCACTGTAGACGGGAATGTCTATTACAGAAATGCTGCAACTGTTAAACGAACCGGTCTGGAGTTTGGTTTGAATACTACTGTTGCAAAAGGTCTGACATTTAAAGGGACTTATACTTATTCTGATTTCAGATATCAGAATTATGCAGCAAGAAGTATTGATGCAAATGCCAATATTATAGATGAGGATTATTCAGGTAATAAAGAACCAAGTAACCCTGTTAATAATGTTACTGCTGAGATCGCATATCAGTATGTGTACAAAAAGTTTTATACTTTTTTTGTAAAAGGCACTGTTCAGAGTATCGGATCCATGTTTGTTGATGATAAAAATCAGGAGCAGTATAAGACAGATTCTTATACTTTACTTGGTTCACAGGTAGGTACCAATATGCAGTTTAACAGCTTTATGCTGACCGGTTTTGCTGGTCTCGGAAATATTACAAATGAAAAATATGTAGCCTTTGTCCAGATCAATTCGGACAGGAAAGAGTATTATGAAGCCGGAATTCCTTATAATTTTTTTGGCGGTATAAATCTTTCCTATGTTTTTAATAAGTAATGATCCGATAAACTGGAACTATGCAAGATGTTTTATAATTAAGTTCAATAATAATCAAACTCACTGAAATTCAATTTTTACATTTAAAATAAATATACTATATGAAATTGATAAAATATTTATCTTTAATACTGTTCTCAGTTTTTATATGCGATCAGTCAAATTCTCAGATTCCTAATTTCAGAATTTATCCGTCTTCAACTAATCAGATCGAGCCGGCAATAGTTACGGATCCAACAAACCCAATGATAATGTTTGCCAGCGCTTTTACTATAAATTTTTCATTTAAAAGCGAAGGGGTTTATGTTACTACCGACGGTGGACTTACCTGGACAGGAAATGACACTTGTACAGGCTCTCCAGTTTCCAATCACGGCGGCGATCCCGGTCCGATCATTGACAAAGACGGAAGACTGATCCTGACTCATCAGGGTGGATTTGTAATTGGAATGTATTCAAACTATTCTACCAACTTAGGTCAGACATGGTCATCCAATTATCAGATTGCCGGTAATGATCAGGATAAAGGAAGTCCGGCTACTGACGATGTCCCTTCGAGCGCTTATTACGGCAGAACATATCTCGTCTGGACCAAATTCACAAACCCTTTTCCTATTTCAATTTCTCATACAACTAACGGTGGCGTAAACTGGTCGGCTGTAACTCCGGTGAATAATTCATTACCAAATCGTCAATCTCTCGGACCGGTCATGGTCGTCGGACCAAACGGTAAAAGTTATTGCGCATGGTCATCGGCAATCCTCACTTCCCCGTTCACAGAAGTTTGTCTCGGATTCGGAACTTCCACTGACGGAGGAGTGACATGGAACGTAAATGAATGCGCATATCCAACTAACGGAATTAAATCTTCTTCTTTACAGCCCTGGGGAATTCGTGTAAATGGATATCCTTCGATGGCTGTTGACAAAACAGGCGGTCCACGTAACGGGTGGATATATATTGTAACTGCTGAAAAAAATCTTGCCCCTGCGGGAACAGATCCGGATATTGTGTTTCATCGTTCGACTGATGAAGGTCAGACCTGGTCACCGGGCGTAAGAGTCAATCAGGATCCTATCAACAACGGAAAGATACAGATACTGCCGGCTATTACAGTCGATGAGAAAGGCGGAGTAGACGTGGTTTATTTTGACAACAGAAATATCAGTCTCGACTCTTCACAGGTTTATCTTTCCAGGTCTACAGACGGAGGAGATAACTGGACTGATTATCAGATCAGTGATCATAATTTCAAACCTAAAGGAATAGCCGGAGCAGGTTCCGGAAATCAGGGAGATAACATTGGCATTACATCTTCCGGAAATAAGATCTGGCCCGTATGGATGGATGACAATACCGGAGTATATCAGGTATGGACTGCGCCGGTAAATATAGATGAAATAGGAATAAGTCAGACTAGCAGTATTGTGCCTGAGGAATATGCCCTCGGACAAAATTATCCAAATCCGTTTAATCCAAATACAATAATTAGTTATAAAATAGCAAAAGCCGGAATTGTAAAGCTTAAAGTATATGATGCGCTTGGAAATGAGGTGGCAACGTTGGTTGATCAAAATCAGAATCCGGGTACTTATGAAGTTTCTTTTTCTTCTAATGAAAATGGTATTGCGCTATCCAGCGGAGTTTATTTTTACCGGCTTGAAACAGACAAATTCGTTGAAAATAAAAGAATGGTTTTGATAAAATAAAATTTAATTTTTATCTTAGTCCAACTATATTCAAGTTTTTAAAAATTTAAATTTAATATCTGATGAAAAAATTATTGTTTCTTATAATTGTAATATTTACTTCTTATTCTGGATTCGCACAAACTAAGAATGACAACTGGGCTTTAATAGATTATACTTATTCCAAAGGACCTGTCTCTCCGGAGTATCAGCTAAGTTATAAAATAATTTTAAATAAAGACGGTAGCGGAAAATTAGTTTATACAAAAGCGGCGACAACAAGTGAGTATGAATTTAAAGCAAATAAGAAGAGCATGAAAAAACTTAATAAGAAATTAAAATCAAGTGAAGTATTTTCTGTGCCATCAGATGAAATGAAAACTTCCGATAATATGATAGGAGGTCCGACAAGAAGCATGCAGATCACCATGTGGCAGTCACCTGATCTTGACCAGAGACCTGCAACAATTGATGTTGCTTCGCATTTGAATGAAACATATGCGGATAAAATATTCAGTGTTTATGAACAACTTGAAAACATGGTGCCGAAAAGTATCTGGGATAAAGCTGAAGGAAGATAATTAATTTGATTTGGGGTATGGGATTTTTGATTTATTTAAAATTCAGACACGTTTTCACTTTTTAAATTAAAAGTAATTGAAATTTATTATTTGAATTTTAATTATAATTTTTTACGAGTTATAATTTCCTGACCTTTTGTATCCATTATTTCAAATCCTTTTTCTCTGATAATATCTCTGATCTCATCAGACCTTTTAAAATCTTTATTCTTTTTTGCTTCCCTTCTTTCAAAAGCAAGAGTTTTGATTTCTTCTGGAATGGAATCAGGTTTATTTATCTCGGCCTGTTTATCCAGCTCAAGTCCGAATATTTTATCAAAATCCAGTGCCAGACCGGCTTTTTCAGTAGAAGATAAATTTTCATCTTTAAGCATATCCCACATTACCGCCATTGCTTCGGGCATATTCAGATCGTCATTAATGCTGCTAAGGAATTTTTCATTATAATATTTATACTTCTCAGAAATAATATTTTCAGCTTCATTTTTAATATCAGAACTCTCCTGAATGGCTTTACTTATTTTTCCTTTCAGATTCTTCAATCCGCTTTTGGCAGCGTCCATTGCCTCAAATGAAAACTTAAGCTTCTTTTTATAATGAGCCATAAGCAGAAAATATCTGTAGTCCATAGCCGAATAACCTTTATCAATAAGCATCTGCAATGTCACAAAATTACCGAGTGACTTGGACATTTTTTCGTTTCCCATGTCGAGATGTTCGCCATGAACCCAGTAATTAACTGACTTCTCACCGCTGCATGCTTCAGACTGAGCTATTTCATTCGTATGATGGATCGGAATATGATCAACAGCGCTGCAATGAATATCAAAATGCGTTCCGAGTTCGGCTTTACTCATTGCCGAACATTCTATATGCCATCCGGGAAATCCTTTACCCCAGGGAGATTCCCATTCCATCTGACGCTGTGCATTCTCAGGCGAGAATTTCCACAATGCGAAGTCGGTAATATTTTTCTTCTCTGATGAAAATTCCACGCGCGCGCCTTCCTGAAGTCCTTTGATATCGAGTCTTGCAAGTTTACCGTAATCAGGAAATTTTGATGTGTCATAATAGATACCGTCTTTTATCCTGTAAGTATAACCTTTATCCTCAAGACATTTCACCATATCGATCTGCTGCTGAATGTAATCGGTTGCTTTTGTATAAATATCAGGCGGAAAAATATTCAGTCTTATCACATCATTCTTAAAAGCTTTTGTGTAATATTCAGCTACTTCCCAAACAGTTTTTCCCTGCTGCTTTGCTGACTCTTCCATTTTATCATCTCCTTCATCACTGTCTGCTACAAGATGCCCGACATCTGTAATGTTCATTACATACTTTACATCATATCCGTTATACTTCAGAACTCTGAGAAGTATATCCTCGAAAAAAAATGTTCGCAGATTTCCAATATGCATATAATGATAAACAGTAGGTCCGCAACTGTACATGCGGACCCTTCCGTTTTCAATAGGTTTGAATTCTTCTTTGGTTCTTGTTAATGTGTTATATAATTTCAGCAACGGGCTTTGGTTTATTCTATCATTAAGTTAAACTGATTCCTTCGCTTCTGATAATTAATTCAGTTTATTGATTAAATTATCATAAGAATCTTTAGAGATCACTGATTCTGTAACTTTCAAAATTGCATCATAAAATTCTGAGGGTGCATTAGCTTTTATGCCTGAAAGCATATGAATCCTGAGTTCATCACCTATTGCAGGCATTAAATATTTACACCAGATGAGCATCTCGCCCGGAGGGATCGCAGATCTGATCTCTATCTCCTGCTGCATGATCTCTTCATCATTAAAATTTTTCCATACAAGCGGCTGTGTCACTTGTTCCTCTTCAAGCATATGAAGAAGATAGTTTGCATGAAACTCCGACAATTTTTCATAGAACTCAATTCCGGCGGCTGTCCTGTCGTCTTTTTTCTGAGTAATTTCATTAAAAAATTTCTCGAGAGTTCTCATTCTTGCTTCAATCTTTTCATGATCTTCCATATCATGATTTGATGAGCCTCCGATCTTACTTTCGAGATGTTTAAGAGTTACATTATTCTCATGAGCAGCATGAACATCAAGCATTTCAAAAATTTCTTTAAACGAGTTTTGTAATTTTTCCAGTTCTTTATTGTCATTGTAATCCGTATTACCTGACATTAATGTAAGCTGTGATAAAGCATTTCTGATTGCTTTGTGAGGAACCTCATAAATCTGAGGTCTTAAAGTTTGAGTTTCCATAATAAATAATTTTAATTTTATAAATTAAACTTCATTGGACAAAATTAAAAAAAAAATTAAATATTCAAAATACAATTTACGCAATACCCTTTACACAATACTCGTTACTGTTTAACAGCCCTCGGCTTGGGTTTGGCATTCCATAATTTTAACATTAGCAAAGCGCCAACT
>JAGPCH010000059.1 GCA_018058125.1 Ignavibacteria bacterium
AAAATGCCTGATTCCCTTGATCTCAAATTCAAGAATTTCCTGATTCCCTGTTGCAATAGGGGAATCAATGAAGACATCATAATCAGGCGCTTCAAAAACATTCTCAGAAACTTTTTCAAGACCTGTGGATATTTTTTTCCATTCTGAAGGAAGGTTGATCTCAAGTTTACATTTCTTTTCCTGATATCCTTTTACAAACATGAATATACCCGAACTGCTGAGAAAAGCATGTTCTTCATTTACCAAACTTGTTCGGACTGTAAAATCATTGCAGTAAACTTTATAAGAGAATTTTATATTTGCATGGTCTTTTGTTTCAACTTTCCAGGCATTTTTTCTTATCTTTTCAAAGGTCAGTTTTTCACCATGATTATTTTCAGCTTTTATATCTTCGACGTTTTTTGAAAATTCTCTGATAAGGTAAGATCCCGGAGTCCAGACGGGCATTGCAAAAGTGACCGAATCCTCATTCAGATCGTTTAACATAATCTCTACTTCACAGTAATGCGTGAAAGGTTTTTCAAATGAAACACTGTAATTAACTTCGTTCAATTATAATAAATTATAATAAAGATAAATAAATTTTTTATGATAATTAAAATGTGATTTATCACTGTTAAATTAAATACAATAATTCAGCAAACTTACTCTCTGTTTAAAATTCTCTTTCAATAAACCGGTTAATATGCTGTTCCCGGATTTATGTTTAATGAAACTGTTGAAGAAATTACTAATGGAGTAAAATTTTCAATCAATGTTTAAACTTGAAATAGCATTAAAAAAAAATTAATTTGTGACTTATTCCTTAAAGTATCTTCAATTTATCTGATTCGCGGTAAACAGGATTTTTATTTTATTCCCGGATTAAGATATTGATTTGGTTAGAACGGAATATAAAATTACAATATTGACTAATTAACTTCATCTTGGATACAAGGACAATAACTCCTTCGATCAGCGAGTCAAACTCCGGTTATATGCCACAGCTTGATACACTCAGAACAATTGCTGTTGCGCTGGTTTTGATCTCCCATTGGCTGATTGAAAATGAATTTCTGCATAAGATGAATCTCGGAATATTCGGAGTTACATTATTTTTTGTGCTGAGCGGATTTCTTATTTCTCAGATCTTATTGAAGAGCCGATCCATTGCAGAGATGAAAGAGCAAAGCATGTTTCACTCTGTCAAGCAATTCTACATTAGAAGATTCCTTCGGATTTTTCCTGTTTATTATGTTACTCTCATTATTTTGTACCGTTATAACATAGAATCAATCCGGGATATTTTCATTTGGTATGCCACATATACTCAGAATATCTTTATTTTTCTGACTAATGACTGGCATGGGTTGCTGTCACACCTATGGACGCTGGCAGTAGAGGAGCAGTTTTATCTTGTATGGCCATTTGTAATTCTCTTCATTCCAAGAAAGTTTCTATTTACTTCAATCGTTGCCATTATTCTAATCGGACCGGTATCACGAACTTTTTTATTTTGGATGTACGGTGACATGGGAGAATCATTTCTGTTCTATGTGCTGACACCTGCCTGTATGGATGCTTTCGGACTTGGGGCATTAATGGCATATTACAGGATCAATAATAAAAATGCATTCGATTTTAAAACTCTTTATTCAAAATTATTCATTGTTTTTGTTTTTGTATTTCTGATTGTGCTGCATGATGCTAACGGAATATTATACAATACTATAGGGCAATTGGTAAATTATAAAATGTTTCAGCATTTTTTCTATAAGCTGTCAATTTCTGTTATATGCTTTTATATGGTATCAAAGGTAAGCATAGGTTATACAGGAGTTTTGAAAAAATTTTTTGAAAATAAGGTGCTGATTTATCTCGGGAAGATCAGTTACGGATTGTATCTGTTTCATCCTTATGTGCATATCATGTATAAAAAAGCGGGACTGCCTTCTTTAAGCGATCATATTTATATTAGATTCGTAGTTTATTTTGTCATACTTGTTATGATTTCTTCAATATCATGGTATATTCTGGAAAAACCAATTAACGGATTGAAAAAATATTTTGCTTATAACTAATAAATTTTTTAATTCTGAACACTATCGATCTTAAATATCCAATAGGCAAATACGAAAAACCTGATAAAATTTCGAAAGAGATGTTAAAGCAATATATAAATATCATTTCAGAATTCCCGGAACGTTTACAAAAAGAAGTTGGAAATTTATCCGACGAACAGCTTGACACTGTTTACCGGCTGGATGGATGGACAATAAGACAGGTAGTAAATCATTGCGCCGACAGTCACTCAAACAGTCTGACAAGATTCAAGCTTGCACTGACAGAAGATAATCCGGTTATAAGACCTTACTTCGAAGACAGATGGGCTGTGCTTGCTGACAGTAAAAATATTCCACTCGAACCTGCTTTTAAAATGCTTAAAGGTATTCATGAAAGATGGGTTGTACTGTTAAATAGTCTGACAGATGAACAATTGGGCAGAGCTTTCATTCATCCTGAATCAGAAAAAACTATACGGCTAGATGAAAACATAGGAATCTATGCCTGGCATTGCAACCATCATCTAAAGCATATAACTGCTTTAAAAGAACGAAACGGCTGGTAGTAGTTTAAAAATTTGTCATGAAAAAAATAAACCCGCTGAAAAAATTTTCAGCGGGTTTTATATAATTTTTTTCTGAAACTTTTATTTTTTCACCTTATCCTTCTTCCTCTGCGCTCTCCTTCTCGGCGTTTTTCTGAAAAACATATTTTCATCAGTTTTTTGAGAATCATCTCTAACGTCCGGATATTCATAAATATTATACTGAAAATTTCTTAACACAACTTTCTCTTCGTCCTGTGAGATCACATAATTCGGAAGCATTGGTATCTTTCCGCCTCCGCCCGGAGCATCAATAACAAATTGCGGGACTGCCAATCCTGAAATATGACCACGGAGTTTATCCATTATTTCCATACCTACTTTAAGAGGTGTTCTGAAATGATTTGCACCCTTAGTAAGATCAGCCTGATAAATATAATAAGGTCTTACTCTCATTGCAAGAAGTCCTTTCATAAGCTCCTTCATTGTGTCCGCATTATCATTTACGCCTTTCATAAGTACACACTGATTACCGACAGGAATACCTGCATCTGCAAGCATTCCGCAAGCGCGCTTGCTCTCTTCGGTTATTTCCCACGGATGATTAAAATGAGTATTGCAATAAATCGGATGATATTTTTTCAGCATTTCACAAAGTTGTGGAGTAATTCTTTGAGGAAGCACACAAGGCATCTTTGATCCAAGCCGTATAATCTGAATATGTTTTATTTGTCTCAGACGGATCAGTATTTTCTCAAGCATGTTATCAGTCAGCATAAGCGGATCACCGCCGGATAAAATAACATCACTTATTTCAGTATGCTCTTCAAGATAATTGAAAGCTGATTCGAGCGTTCTCATTGATATCTTGCTCTGATCGCCAACCTTTCTTTTACGCGTACAGAACCGGCAGTACAGACCGCACTGCGAAGTCACAAGGAAAAGAGCTCTGTCCGGATAGCGGTGAGTTATATTCGGAACCGGGCTCATTTCATCCTCATTCAAAGGATCTTCAGGAGCGTCGATGTCCTCAAGTTCGATCACGTCGGGTACACATTGCTGCCAGATAGGATCACCGGGGTATCTTATGAGAGAGAGGTAATATGGATTAATGCGAGCCTGAAAGAATTCATCAAGCCGCGAAGCTGCTTCTCTGTCTATGCTGAATTTCTCTACAAGATGATCCACAGAAGTAACGCTGTTTCTTATCATTTCCTGCCAGAGTTCCATTATTTCTCCTTTTTTAGTTTATTGGGAACGCAGATAACGCTGATTTTACTGATTATCACTGATTTTTATTTTTTGTTTGTAAAAATTTTTCTTTTAAATCCCGGTTTCTTCCCAAAATTTAAAAGTAAGCCAACTTCTATTTTTGTCGCTTTGAGATAATTTATCAATTGAAATTCATACTCTATTGCTATACTTTCACATGCTTTAACCTCTACTATTACAGTATTTTCTATTATAAAATCAACATCATACAATCCTACTTCTTTCTCTTTATATTTAACAGTTAATCTTTTCTGATTTTCATAATGTAATCCTCTTTCACCAAATTCAACAGCAAGAGAATTTTCATATACTTTTTCTAAAAACCCTTATCCTAATGAATTATACACTTCATAAAACGAATTTATTATTCTGTCCGTAATTTCTTTATGTATTAACTCCATCCTGTTTTATCTGCGATTATCCGAATGATCCGTGTTATCCGCGTTCCTCACAAGTATTTCCCGTATATCACCAGCCCGTCCCCGGGTTTGTAAAAGTCCCTGATGTTTACCAGCTCTTCGTATTGATTCTTCTCATAGAACTTTCTCTCTTTTTCATAAGAATCTTTCCCGCTGGTCTCTATGAGTATCAATCTTCCGCTCTTCGATCTTATGTGAGCTTCTGTATATTTAATCAGCCCGCTGCCTATTCCTTTTGACTGAACTTTCGGATTTACCGCTATCCAGTAAAGGTCATATGTTCCCTCTGTCAAAGGTCTCGGACCAATGCAGACATATCCTTTTATTTCACTTCCATTCTCATCTTCAGAATCAACAAATATCTCATAATCCTTCTGATCCTTATCATTTATATATACATCAATAAGCTCTAATGCAATTTTTATTTCTTCTGCATTAAAATTATCAGTATCAATTAAAATATTCTTTATCTTTTCTCTGTCATTTTCTATTAACTTTCGTATCAAAATTTTTTGTAAAATTAAAAAATCATACTATTCAACAATTGAACATAATCGATCAATTAAAATAAATTCGTTTCCTGAATACGTTAAATCCCAAATCCAAATTCCCAAATCAAACTCCCCATCTCTCCGTAGCAAACTTTATAATATTCTGAATAAGCTCTTCATAGCTCCATCCGTATGCTTTGCCGCTTCTTGTAAATCCGGTATCTTCATCCACATCAGAAGAAATATCCGGATTTGGATTCATCTCAAGAACGTATGGAATATTATCCTTTACTCTGAAATCTACTCTTGCATAATCCGATGCTCCGATGATCCTGTAAACTTTTTTTGCTGTATCCCGGATAATTTTCTCAAGTCCAGGTGTTAGATCCCTCGCAGGGCATACAGCTTTAGTTCCTGCAAACTCAACTGTCTTGTACATCCATTTGCTGTTATAGCTTACAATCTTCTGATAATCCGGAGGCATGTCGCTGAAATCAATTTCAGAAATTGGAAATACAATAAGATCATTTTCATCTTTTTCAACATTCCCGACTACACTTACATTGATCTCTCTGCCGTCTATAAACTGTTCTATGAGTGCAGGCTGTTTATATTCATCAAGTATGTATTCTATTCTAGTCTTAAGCTCAGCTTCATTATAAACAACAGATTTATTTTCAATACCTATGCTTGCATCTTCCCTCGAAGGCTTTACTATTAAGGGGAATTTATCCTTAACTTTTGAATATCCATTTTGATTGAATTCATTAGAATTTTTACAAACATAATGAGGCGCTGTAGGTATATCATAATAATTCAGAATTTCCTTTACTCTCCATTTATTCAAAGCAAGACCTAGTGTAAGCGCTCGAGAACCTGTATAAGGGATCTTAAGAAGTTCAAACAATGAAGCAACGTTCATTTCCTGTGTCGGATCTCCGTCAAAAGATTCACACAGATTAAAGATCATATCAGGTCTGTCATTTCTTAACTCATCAATAAGCTTATAAGCATCAAGCGCGACTGCAACTATCTTTGTATCATGCCCTGAAGGTAATAAAGCACGCTGAACAGATTCAAGCTCGTCAAGCACACCGTACTCACTCATGTCTATAGGACCTTCCACTTCATCTATATCAGTCACTCCGTCATCATAGATCGTACCGGTAGCATACTGCGTGGGGTCGTTATATATTATGCTTATTTTCAACTATGATTTTGAATGATATTTAAGAAAACTATGAATTAGAATATTAATCTAACTTATAAAAATAAACTTTTTATACTTTAAACAAGAAATTGAATTTTATTATCAAACTGATTTTGAATAAGAAATTTTGAATTTTTATTCTTATTCATACTAATCATTTAAATCATTCAAGATCATAGTTTAATCTGGCTCTGGCTTCTATCAATACGGCATTGATCATATCGACATAATTCAATCCCGCTTCCCTGGCTGCCTTCGGATAGCAAGAGTTATCAGCAGGATCCGGAAGTATTCCCGGTAAAGGATTGATCTCAACTATGTTAGGAATGCCTTTTTGATCAAGACGTACATCTATTCTAGCCCAGTCTCTGATACGTAAAACTTTATATGCATCTTTGCAGACTTTTTCAATCTGAGAATAAAGTGCCCTACCTACTTCAGCCGGACATTTAAAAATATCAAGTTTATTTTCTCTTGTATCGAAGAACCATTTTACTTCATAAGAATATATCTTGTTAAATCCTTCAGGAACAGAATCCAGATTTATTTCTACTACCGGAAGCACTCTGACTTCTTCGCCGTTGCCAAGCATAGCGACAGTAAATTCTTTTCCTGTAAGATAATCTTCAACCAGTGAAGGCTGATTATAACACTCTTTTATCCTTATGACCTCATTTTTTAATTCTTCATAATTGTTTGCTACCGAAGAATTAAAAATTCCTTTTGATGATCCTTCATGAAGAGGCTTTACAAATTTTGGATAGGTAATATCCCCGTTTATATTTTCTATATCATCTGTGATGAAAAACTTTGGGTTGGGAATATTATAATATGATAAGATTTCTTTGCATCTTGATTTATCGTGACAGATTCCAATACTGACAGGGTCACTTCCTGTATACGGTATGTTCAGCATCTCAAGCATTGCGGGTATCTGGGACTCCCTGGATGAGCCGCCGATCCCCTCGGCTAAATTAAACACAAACTCAGGTTGTATAACTTTTAATTTTTCATATGCATCCCTGTCTGCTTCTATAAGCGTGACATCATGTCCGCCGGATTCCAGTGCGGATCTGACTGCTTCTATGGTTTCTTCACAGTCCCATTCTGCATACGTATCGTCTAATCTGTCAGGATAATTATTAATAAGATTTTCATTAAGATATTTCGTGAAATCTTTTTTCGGAGATAATTCTTCTGAAGCGGTAAATAAATTTTCTTCTTCTTTCTTTATGTTAAATGTGATTGCTATCCGCAAAATATTATTTTTCTTATAGAAAATTTTTATGCAAATATAACATTATAACTTTAATAGTCAATAAGTTATAAATTTCATAAGAATATTATTTTAAACTTTTGAACTGGTAAAAATAACTAAGGATCGAAATCTCAGGGAAATCATATTTACTTTAATTATTAATCTAAATTCTGGTTACACAC
>JAGPCH010000060.1 GCA_018058125.1 Ignavibacteria bacterium
GAACAAAGATCGGCACATTGTTCTCATAAGCAGCAAGCACGACCGAGTCTTTATTCTTTCCGTGTTTGGAAAGATACTCACCCATGTGCCAGATGAATTCACGTGAGGAATAAGGTCTGTGCTCGAGTGAGTTACAAATATTCGCAATTGTCATGTCACATTCTCTCAGATCTTCTTCGTCAATGTATGTGTCATAGATCCTGTCGATCATAAGTTCGCGCATTTCATTGTCATCCACGAACTGCGAGCCTTTGTAATGCTTGTATCCGAGACCTTCGAAAAAATCCTGATCGACCATTATCGCGCCGGTAGAAACTATGGCATCCACCATATTATTTCTTACCATATCAACTACAACATTCTTCAGTCCGGCAGAGAAAAGCGATCCCGCAAGACAGAGCATCACTGAGCATTCTTTATCGGCAAGCATCATGTCATAATACTTAGCTGCAGTAGCAAGGTCTCTCGATGAGAAAGCCATATCCTGCATATCCTCTACAAGTGTGATGACATTATGCTTTTTGATATCTATGTGTTTAATGGTTTCTTTAAGATAATCCTGTTTGGTTTTCATAATTTTAATTGTTTGATTTAATTTTGACAAATATAAAAATTCTGAGCTTGTTATAAAATGTAGTTATTGGTTTTATGGCATATATGATTTTATGCAGAGGCAGTACAATCTATTCGGACAGCAACACCATTAAGAGACTTAACAATTTATTTGTATTAGTTAATATTACGAACTTGAAACTTATATTTAGATAATTGAACTTCAACTAAATTGCCGGAAACTACAACTATCAATTTTCAACTGATAATTATCAACTAACGAGCGGGATATATTTTTACCGGTTGGAAGTTGACGGGATAATTATAGATTCGAAACATATGTTACTTTTAAAATAGTTGATAGTTGACTTATACATTGGGTAGTATTGTGAATTTTTATAAATTCCATATAATATTATATTAATATAAATATTAAATTTATTATGTCATCACAAGAATTAAAAGATGAAATTTGAAAAGCAATAGACAGTGCTCCGGATTCTGTTTTAAATGAGATTTTAAATTACATTCAACAAATAAACAATACTGATTCCGAAAAGCTTAAACTTTCCCAAAACTTAAATATGGCATTAAAAGAAGATAAAGAATTGCTCAAAAGATTGTCAGTATGATTAGTTGATAGTTGATAATTGATAGTTGATAATTGACTGTTATAATTGATGTTATCTCAACTAATATTTAACCAAATTAACCAATTATTTCTATATGTTAAGGATACATCTTCAATAACTGATGTTTGTTTCAAAATTAAAAAATAAATTATATATGTTTAAAATATTAGCAGTATGTATATTTCTCTTCCCCTTTTACTCATATTGCAAAAGCAATACAAGTATAAAAAACCAATCAAACCAGTCAAACCTATCGAACAATTATAATCTTAAAGAAATAGCTCAGGACCAATTAATAGCTTCAGGACCCTTTGTTGGAGCTGTTTCGGATGTGTCTGCAACATTCATAATTAAAACGGTCAAACCCTCCAAAGTGAAATTTCAAATGTCCGAAGATTCTCAATTCAAAGATTCCTTTTATTCAGAAGAGATTGCTTCGGATGAAAGTAAATTTAACTTTACAAAAATTCAGACGGGTAATCTGAAACCCGACACAAAGTATTATTACAGAGCTGTACTGGATGGAATTGTAACTGACCGCGAACATTCGTTCATGACTTTTCCCTCTGAAAAGAATCAGAATTTTTCCTTTGGTTTCGGTTCATGTCAGCAAGGTTACAATGCAACTTCTCCGGATGTTTTCCCTGTGGTCGCAGAGGATTCGCTAAGGTTTTTTCTGCAAATTGGTGACTGGACTTACCCTGACTTTGGTGAGCTAGGAAAGGGATACAATGAAAGTCTTGATAAGCTGCAGGTAAGCTATCAGTCCCGCTATGACTATGGTTATGCATTTAACAGTGAAGTATTAAGCAGGATGCCGGTTGCATATTTATATGATGATCATGATTTTGCAGGCAATGATGCAGACGGAACTAATCCCTTTAAAACTAATTCCATAAAAGCTTACAGTATGTTTTTTCCTCACTATGAATTGAATAATCCTGATAATGGAATTTGGCAGAAGTTCAGGTTCGGTGATGTTGAATTTTTTCTTCTCGATCTGAGAACTCAAAGAAGCGCGAACAGTAATGCGCTGAACTCTCAGGGATTATTTGAGCCGCCGCCTGATCATTCAATTCTAAGCGGGTTTACAATTGAAGGTGAGAATCAGAAGACATGGCTGGAGAATTCTTTAAAGAATTCCGATGCCAAATGGAAAGTGATTATATCAACTGTAATTTTTAATCCGCGTTATTTAGATGCTTTGAAAGATGAAAGAATTGCTAAGATGTTTCCTAAAGTTCAAAAAGGAATAATAGACAAATGGGCGGGATTTCCTGAAGATATATATTTTTTACAAAACATTATTAAAGACAACAATATTAAGAATGTAATTATGGTCAGCGGAGATTCTCATTCATCATATATTGATGACGGGACAAATTCAGTCATCCCGGAGATTAGCAGCTCCAATCTTGATACAAAAAATTCAAAACTCGGATTGATTACACAGCTGGCAGGCTATAACATCTGGAATCAGGGCAGCTATAATGAAGACGGTCACGCATACGGAAGGATAAGCTTTTACTTTGGTGATGAAGATTATGCAATGCTCGAAGTAATTGATCAGACCGGCGCAACTGTTTTGAGTTACAGGCTGGATGCTATATTATAAGGAAAGCTAAATTGAATTAAATTGATTTTTCAACCAGTTTACCAATCAATCGATTAATCTTTTGTAATTTTAAAATTTATAATTTGAAATTATTTCAAAAGTAACATTCTCTTTGTTTCTGCAAAATTACCTGATCTAAGTTCATAAAAATAAACTCCGCTTGAGAATCCTTCTCCATTCCATTGCAACTGGTAACTTCCCGGCGAAAGGTTTTCATTGACTAAAGTAGCTACTTCATTTCCAAGAACATTATATATCTTCAAAGTAACAAATCCCAATTCCGAAATCCCAAATCCCAGATTCGTAGTCGGATTGAACGGGTTTGGATAATTCTGCTTCAATGTAAATCCTGTAGGAATTTCTGTGTTTAGATTATTAACTGATACAAGATTATTATCACCATAAACTCCGTTATGTCTTACATTAAACTGAAAGACAGGATTTACAATCTTAGTAGCGTCATAACTTACTCCTGAATTCCAGATGTATGCGCTTGTCTGATTGCTGCCGAATAGTGTAACTCCTGCGCCAACCATATCAAGCAAACCGTCATTATTGATATCAGCAAGACACGGCATGTTAAACATGGTAGTTCCTGAAGTTGGTAATGTCCATTCGGGAATTGGAGTACCGTCATGATTAAACGCGAGATATTTTCCCATGCTGTTATCCTGTGTATTATCATCAATTATAAGTTCTAGTTTTCCGTCATTATCAATATCGCCAAGAGCCACCTGATTATTTACTGCATTCACAGGTCCGATCGGAAAACCGCTAAGTACATTTCCCTGTACATCCCACGCATATACCTGATCTGCTAAAGAACCGCCGATCTGATCTCCGACAACTACATCCAGTATATTATCATCATTCACATATCCAAGAACCGGCGGACCATAGACCCATTGAGTAGTTGTCTTTGGCCAGTTAGGAAATTGAGTTCCGTCATTTTTTAAAATATATACATAACCCTGACCGCCACTCGTCTGATGTGTACCGAAAATTATTTCTCTGATATTATCACCATCGACATCTGCAAGCACAGGAGACGAATAAGAATTCACATCTCCATTAGATAATACAAATGGAAAACCTGTTAATGGATTTCCATCTCTGTCCCATACATAAAGACCTGTGTAAGCTTCTGCGATTATTTCCGGAATACCGTCACCGGTAATGTCACCGACAGCCGAGCTCGAAGCCGGCACATGACTCATCGGCTGAGGCCAGCCCGGGTAGATCGTACCGTCACCTTTAAATACATAGATCTCACCTCTGGATGGTGATGAAAGTCTCTTGGTTGTGATGATCTCCAGACTGCCATTCAGATCAAGATCACCAAGAACTACTGACCTGGCGGAGCCGCCGTTATTGATCGGAAATCCGGTCACCGGTGTTCCGTCTTTTTCAAACGCATATAGGATTCCAAGAACGCCTGTAACATTTGCAGTTCCGATTACTATCTCATCCACGCCATCTCCGTCAATATCTCCGTAAGCCGGTGCTCCCTGAGCTGGATATGTAAGAGTCTTTGGCCAGCCTGTTACATTGCTTCCGTCAATATTCCATGCCTGAAGAGTCGTTCCGATCCCGTAAACTATTTCATAGTCACTGTCAGAATCCATCTGACAATATATTCCGCCTTCAGTTGACTGACCGCTTACAACTGTTGGGAAGCCGGTGAAGATCGGTAACGTGTCAGCGTCAAAAACCCTCACTATGTTATTCTTTCCGTCAAAGTCTTTAATCAAAACTTTGTTCATAACATCAGGGATGATATGGAAATTATTTTTTGGTTCATCGCAAAAAGCATTATAGCTGAATGCCATTAAAAAAATAAATATCAAATTTTTCATTGTAATCTGTTAATTAGTTTTCGAAAAGAGGTTTACTATTAACTTAACAAAATACAGACAATATAAAAGTCTTAATTTAATTCGTTCTTAACGACATTTAAAATTGGACTTTTATAATAATGGGGCATTAAACCACGAAGACACAAAGGCACAAAGAAAAATCTTCGCGCCTTTGTGTCTTTTTGTGGGGAAAAAATTGCTTTTTTATTTTATCAAAGTCATTTTTTTAGACTCTGTAAAATCTCCGGAAACGCCTGTTGCAATTAATTTATAAAAATATACTCCACTGGAAAGCGCACTGCCCTTTTCTTTTGATGAAAATTCAACAGAATAAAAACCTGCATTTTGCTTTTCATTAATTAAAGTTGCAACTTCATTTCCAAGAATATCAAAAATTTTGATAGAAACGTTTGCTGCATTTGGGATTGAATATTTTATCAGAGTTGATGGATTGAACGGATTCGGATAATTTTGCGCAAGTACATATTTTTCCGGAACGCCTATCACGACTTCATTACTAAGATCAAAATATTCATAGTTACCATTGTAGTCGATCTGTTTGAGTCTGTATTCATATCTTCCCGAGTTCAGTTCTTTATCTTCGAATGAATAATTCTGATTTAAAGTTGAATTTCCAAAACCCTTTACATTTCCAAGATAAGTCCACTTATTATTTTCTTCAGTATTATTTCTTTCAATATCAAAACCGGAGTTGTTGGTTTCGTATGAAGTACTCCAGCTTAGAGTAACATTCCTCGAATCAGTCGATGAAGTAAATGAAGTAAGTTCGACAGGCAAAGGTACATCAGGCGTAATATAGACTTTGAAAATATATTCACTTGCAGAAGATGGTCCCTGATTAGGTTCTTCAGCTTTAATTCCGCCGAAAATGTATCCTACAAAAGTTCTGCCAATGATCTGATCGAGTTTCATAATACCATTTTCATAATGAGGAACAGTTGGATCAAGTATAAATTTAGCATTGGAGCCGAGCAGTCCGGGAAATTTCAATCCAAGTACTTTTTCTTCATAAGTTCCGTTTGGAAATTTCGTAAGCGTCGTTATGTCTTTTATGAACGGAACCTGTGAATCGATTTTAAGTGCATTTGTCAGAGTATCATAATAATATAAACTCGTGCCTCCGAAAAATGTAGTGTGCATTTTCTGATTCGTATTATTATATAATGTCATATACGAACAAGTGTACTGACTCATCTTTTGCTCGAAAGTATAATCTATAGTGATCCCTGATTCATCAATAACAACAGGATTCAAAAAAGGAAGGTCAACATTGTATTTGAAAACACCGCCGTAAAGAGTAAGGTATTCCGAAACTCCGTCCGGTTTAATTCCAGGCACCAGGTTCATATCACGCCTGTGGTATTCGGCAGTATCGGTATAGGCAGTATAATCAGCAATGCTTACATTACCGCCGTTATCAATAATTTTAAATTTTCTTATCTGATTAGTATAGACCTGATTATTTACAGTTATTCTGTATGGTCCGGTAAAAATATGTCCTCCGGCAAGATAAAAATAATCACCGATAGATTGCAGTTCACCGCCGCATACTTTCATTCGCGTGTCTGAAAGCTGTCTGACATAAGGCGCAATGCTTGTTCCATTCACAACTGCATTAATGGTCTCACTAATATCGATTACTTTCAGCAAAGGAAAAGTAAGAAGACTATTGGATGTACTGTCGTAACCGTATCCGCCGAGATAATATAATTTATTTCCGACCTGAGTATATTGCATGTTAGTGGATCTGAACTGATCGGCAACTGCAAACGGAAGATCAAGAAATATGTTCCTGGACCATACCTGATGAGTGACAGGGTCGATCACGTAAATAAATTTATTCGAAAACTGTTTAGGGAAAGAATTTGATGCGCTGAATCCGTGAAGACCGTTGATCCTTCCACCTATGAAAAGCCACTTACCTTCAGACTGTGCAAAGGCAAAAGACTGAATAGCAGGAGCATCAGCAATGTCAATCTGTTCAAGTTCAACTGAGTAAGGATCTGAATCTGCTTTTACAAAATTGACGCTGAAAAGAAAAATTAACATTACTGTAACTTGTAATAATAATTTCATTTATTTTTTTGTTAATTGAGTTAAGAAATTTATTTTAAAAGGAACATTTTTCTTGTCTCAGAATATGAATCTGTTTCTATTTTATAATAATAAACTCCGCTTGAGAATGAGCTCCCGTCCCATTGCACCTGATAGCTGCCGGGTGAAAGATTTTCATTCACTAAAGTGGTAACTTCATTTCCCAGTACATCATATATTTTCAATGTAACAAATCC
The DNA here is from genome assembly GCA_018058125.1 of Ignavibacteria bacterium. Taxonomy (GTDB): domain Bacteria; phylum Bacteroidota; class Ignavibacteria; order Tepidaquicellales; family Tepidaquicellaceae; genus JAGPCH01. The sequence continues at coordinate 6,968 of JAGPCH010000060.1, forward strand.
CGATTCTGAAATTCCAAATCCTAAATTTGTAGTTGGATTAAACGGATTCGGATAGTTCTGACGAAGTTCATATTTATCCGGAACATTTGCTCCGATGTGATTTATGTTAACTGACTTTGGAGTAATATAAACTTTTAAGATATAATCACTCGGAAAGCTTGGAGTATTATTAGGAAGCAAAGCTCTTATGCCGCCGAAAACATATCCGGCAAATGTTCTGCCGGATAGTTCATTTAGTTTAATAATTTTATTGGATGTCTGAGCGATTGATGGATTGAGTATAAACTTTGCATTTGTTCCAAGCAAAGCCGGCATTCTTACCTGTGATAAATATTCAGAGGAAGTTCCGTCGGATTTTCTGGTAATTGTTGAAATATCGTCAATGAACGGAACGAGTGAATCATATTCAAGCTGCTGCGAAATTGTGTTATAATA
>JAGPCH010000061.1 GCA_018058125.1 Ignavibacteria bacterium
TTAAAAGTCTGAGTTCTCCGGCAAAGACAAAGGAACTTTGACAGTGGCAATAGTTATGAATAAAAAGTAATTGAACTTCACATAGGAATTGTGTATTGGCTGCTAAAAGTCGTACTATACGGATTATTCAGAATAGCAGAGTAATTATGTAATTTATAAAAACAGGGTTTCTCATTACTTAAGATAAAGGCGAACATAGATACGGCGCTATATATATCCATTCTTACATTCTATTCTCAGATCAGACAAAAAGCTTACATTCATTTGACAAAACTGACAAATTTTGTCCTGATTAAGATAATTTATTATTGTTTTTTTAAGAAAATACAGTGGCACAGTTTTTGAAATATATGTTATGTATTAACCCACCATTTCTTTTTTTAAAAATTAAAAAACAATTATGAAAAAAAAATCACAGAAAAACATGAAAGATTCCGATCTGGAAATCAACCGGGAATATAATGACGATCAGTTTCTTACAACCAATCAGGGTACAAAAATAAATGACAATCAAAATACTTTAAAAGCAGGTAAACGCGGACCAAGTCTTCTTGAAGACTTTATAATGAGAGAAAAGATCACGCATTTTGATCACGAAAGAATTCCGGAACGTGTAGTGCATGCCCGGGGATCAGCCGCACACGGGACATTCGAAGTTTACAAATCATTTTCAAAATATACTAAAGCAAATTTTTTAAATGATCCGTCAGTGAAAACACCTGTGTTTGTAAGATTCTCTACTGTAGCCGGTTCGAGAGGTTCTACTGATCTTGCAAGGGATGTGCGCGGATTCTCAGTAAAGTTCTATACCAATGAAGGAGTCTTTGATCTCGTTGGAAACAACATGCCGGTTTTCTTCATTCAGGACGCAATGAAGTTCCCTGATCTTATACACGCAGTAAAGCCGGAACCGGATCGTGAAATACCTCAGGCAGCTTCTGCACATGATACTTTCTGGGATTTCATCTCTGTGATGCCTGAGTCGACGCATATGATAATGTGGCTGATGTCGGACAGAGCAATACCAAGGAGTTTCAGAATGATGGAAGGTTTCGGAGTGCATACGTTTCGTTTTATTAACGAAAAGAATGAATCTGTATTTGTAAAATTTCACTGGAAACCCTTGCTGGGAGTTCATTCCGTCGTATGGGAAGAAGCGCAGATGATTTCGGGAAATGATCCTGATTTTCTCAGAAGAGATCTTTGGGATGCTATCGAATCCGGAGCATTTCCGGAATGGGAACTTGGAGTTCAGATCGTTCCGGAAAAAGATGAATTCAAATATGATTTTGATCTGCTTGATCCTACTAAATTAATTCCTGAAGAACTTGTTCCTGTAACTAAAATAGGAAAGATGACACTTAACAGGAATCCGGATAATTTCTTTGCAGAAACAGAACAGGTTGCATTTCACCCGGGACACATTGTACCGGGAATTGATTTTACTAATGACCCTCTGCTGCAGGGCAGATTGTTTTCTTATACAGACACTCAGCTTATAAGACTTGGCGGTCCAAACTTTCACGAAATTCCTATTAACAGATCTGTAGCACCTGTGCATAATAATCAGCGCGACGGATATATGAGACAGACAATTAACAAAGGCACTACAAGTTACGATCCGAATACACTTAACAGCGGTTGTCCGTTTCAGGCAAAAATGGCTGACGGCGGATTTGCTTCCTATGGAGAAAGAATAGATGCTCAAAAGATAAGAGGAAGAAGCAAAAGTTTTTTTGATCATTTCAGTCAGGCAAAATTATTTTATAACAGTCAGTCCGATGCTGAGAAAAAACATATAGCTGATGCATTTACATTTGAGCTCGGAAAATTAAAACATGAACAGATCAGAATAAGAATGGTCGGAATGTTAACATATGTTAATGATGAACTTGCCGCAAAAGTAGGTAAGGGATTAGGGATCGTACCACAAAAACCTGAAAAGCCTCTGAATCATAGTATTCCGGCCGACGGAAATCCTAATAATTTTGAACCTGTAATAAGCGAACCTTCGGTTAAAACTTCAAAACCGTTAAGCATGGCAGACACAGTTAATTCTGCCAGCTCAAGAAAGGTGGCAGTACTTGTCGCTGACAAGGTAAATGACAGATCGGTTAACTCTATTATTTCTTCCTTAAAAAAAGCCGGCGCTGTACCAAAAATTGTATCCACTCATCTTGGTAAGGTAAAGACTTCCGGCGGTAAAACCCTGAACGCTGATGACAGCTTTTTAACCACTTCATCTGTCCTGTTTGATGCTGTATATATTCCGGACGGAAAGAATCAGGAGTTTTTAAATGATAAAAAAGTAAAACAATTTGTGAAGAAAGCTTACGAGCATTTCAAACCGGTCGGATCGGAAGGTATTGGAAATACTGTACTTAAAAATTCATGTAACATATCCTCTGATGATCAATCACCTGAAGATCTTCTCAAAGCCGGGATAAGCATAGATAATGCTCCGGAGAAATTCCTGACTTTAGTAGCGAAACACAGATTCTGGGACAGGAATATCGAAATGTAAGCGATCTATAATTTTAAATGACATAACATAAGATCATTATTTAAGCCGTTGTTTTGTTTTCTGGATAATATTTATTAATTATTTTTAAAATATTAATACACTTTAGCCTAATATTATCTGGTCAGCTACAACGGCTTTGATTTATGTTAGTTAAAACATCAAGATCTATTTAAACGCAGAGCCACAGAGAAGCAGAGATTTAATTTTACGTTTTCTCTGCTTCTTTGAGTTAAATTTTTTTTAGTTTTGTTGAGGGTAGAGTTGAGCTATTTCGGGAAAGCAAAAACTATCTTTGAATATAAACATCCCGGATTCCAGCTCTCGCCTGCAATAAACTTGCTTCAGACTATTAAATATAAGGAATTGCAGGCGGGATGGAATGACGATTTGTACTTTTAATTAACTTTTTTAAGTTTGAAATAAAAAATCGAAAATGAATTGGATCTTTTTTATTTTAACATATTTAAGGAAAGACATTTAAATAAAAACACCGTCAGACTCCTCCGGATGACCGGAGAGAATCTGACGGGGGTTGAGAATAGAATTGAGACAGATCTCTGTAAATATAATATCTTACTTCAAAAGAATCATGCTTTTGGTCTGAATAAAGTTATCTGATTCCAGTGTATAGTAATAAATTCCGGAAGAGAAGTCAGCTCCGTCAAAATCCACTCTGTAAGAGCCTGCGGACATTTTTTCATTTAGCAATGTTGCCGCTTCCTTTCCTCTCGCATCATAAACCTTTATTTTGACATTTGATGATTTAGGAATTGCGAAATTAATGTTTGTCACAGGGTTAAACGGATTAGGATAGTTTTGTGACAATGTATAGTCGCCGGGAATTTCAGTTGAAATATTATGCACTCCTAATATTATCTCAGTCAAAGGTCTGCGGAATATGCTTCCTCCGCTGGTACCGACATACATATAAGTTCCGTCTTCCATAATAGACAATACGTTCGTAGTAGTTAGCCCCTGGTTGAAGTTGGTCCATGTCAGACCGTTATTTGTTGATCTGAAAACCCCGGAAGTAGAACCTGCGACTACATTGGTTTCTTTTGTAAGCAGAGCCTGAGGAGATCCGGTTATTCCCTGATTTGCAACAACCCAGTTTGATCCGCCATTGGTAGATCTGAGAACTCCTCCATTCGATGCGGCATACATATCCGTTCCTAATACTTTTATGTCGTAAACATTGGTATTGGATACGCCGCTGTTAAATGCAGCCCATGTATCACCGTCGTTTGTAGATTTATAAATTCCTCCGCTTGCAGCGCAAACGTACAGGTTGTTCCCGAATATTGCAAAATTACGATAGTTCAGAGCAGGCAAACCTGCAGTGACCGGAAACCAGTCTGTTCCGTTATTTGGTGAACGGTAAACTTTGGTTCCCTGAATAGCTGCAAAGACATACTGACCTTTTACAATAAACGCCCGCGGATCAAAATCGGTTAATCCTGCATTTACCTGCAGCCAGTTCACTCCGTTATCCACCGAACGGTAAACCCCGGCTCCGTTAGCTCCCACAAAAATATTTGATCCCGAAGCATAAACTGAGTACAGTAAAACATTTGAAGGAACACCGTTAATGTACTGCCAGTTTGTACCGTTGTTTGTTGATTTAAACAATCCCGTATCACTTGATGCGGCAAACAAAGTGTTACCGTTTCTGGATAAAGAATAGATTGTTTCATTTGTCTGCATCCCGTCGGATATTTTTACCCACTGGGATTTAAGACTTACCGGCACTGTTAACATAAGCAACATTATTAACAGCAAAGTGTTTTTCAGCCTTTTTGTATTAGCAGTGCTAAATACACTTATTTTTGATTTTCTTTCCTGTGAAAGATTTTTCATGATGGTACTCTCCTTATTCAACTTCATTGCCGGTCAATAATATCGGAGAGCAGAGTATATTGAACCGGCAGAAATGAAGTTGATGTTTTTTAATTTTATTTTTTGGATTGCTCTCCGAATCATTTCTTAGCAAAAATATATCAGCATATATAATTTCACAAAGAAATATTTTTGGAAAAATCACCAATTAGGAGTTAGTAGTTAGTAGTTAGTAAGTTCTAATTCCGCAGGAGTCTCAGTTTATCTCCCGGGAATTCACAGGAAGAATTTTTTTAGTTAGATTATTTCTAAAAAGATAGAAAAAATTTAAGGAAGGATAATTGATTAAAATCTCATCTTTACATTTTAACCGCTCTTGTTGCGATAAATGCCGGGAAATATTCATCGAATTTACTTTCACCGCCCCAGTCATCTTCGTACATATTTGTCAGAACAAATCCTGCTTCCAGTTGTCCGCCGATCTGATCTGTCAGACTGTGGCCAAACACAAGTGCTTCGTTTTCTTTTTTCAGTTTTTCTAATTTCTCCGTCGGCAATGATTTAAGATCAGAGAATGGCTGTTTATAAATTAATTTCAGACTATCTTCATCAAGCAGAAATGAAAGCGGGTTAATTAATCCTGTCATTAAAACTCCGCCGGGTTTAAGGACACGGAAACATTCTTTCCAGACCGGCAATACATTGTCAACGAATGTGATCGAACACGGATTAAAGATCAGATCAAAAGAATTATCTGGAAACACAGATAAGTCTTTCATATTTCCCTGTATAGTCTTTATTCCGAGACCGAATTTATCACTTATGGTTTTATCCTGCTCAAGCTGTTTTCCGGAATTATCAAATATTGTAACATCCGCACTCAACGCCGCAAGTACCGGTCCCTGCTGTCCTCCGCCGCATGCCAGACCAAGAAGTTTCAAACCTTTTAAATCAGGAAACCAGTCTTTGGGGACGGGCTTTTTTGGTGTCAGAACAATATCCCATTTACCTTCTTTAGCTTTTTCCAGTACTTCATCTGATACAGGAATTGTCCACCGGTCCTTTTTCTCAACGTAACCGTCCCATGCAAGCTTATTGTGATTTACTATGTCCATTTTACAATTTATAATTTATAATTTACTTTAGCCTTTCAAGCTTACCTTTCCGCTTAACAATGTTCTTATAATCCCACTGAATTTCTTTTGCTTTCTTTAGCCAGCGTTTTAAGTCTTTTGTTTTGATCTGTTCAACTGAAGTGTACCGCATTTCAGCAGCCTTGAAACTTCCTTCATTCTGTAAAGTCTCTTCTTCAAAAGACTGTCCGCTCCAGAATAATAGCCTTATGCAGTTTTTCAGTTTACTGTAACCGGCAACAGGATTTCCTTCCAGAAACCATACCGGATGCGCATGCCAAATTTTATTTTCAGCTTTAGGTAAACTCTTGTTTATTTCATTCGCAAGCAGATCGCAGATCTCTTTTTCGGAAGGTGATTGTTTGTCATTGTAGATTTGAATGTCTTTGTTCATGGGTTAATTACTTTAGAAATTAATTGTCAAATTAATTTCTACTTTCAGAACTGTCAAGGTTAAACTATGTTCCGGATTGCCGGTTGAGCACAGGAGATTTGGACGGTGAGTAGTAAAATATCCTGTTTGCCGGCATCTGTTTGCTGAATTTTACTTTAACAGGAAAATCAGAATTTTTCAGGTTTGTTATATTCAACTACTATCATATTAAATTTTGCATAGCTGAAATCACCTTTTTCCAGTCTCCATATCACTTCAAAGCTTGTCGGTATGATTACATTATTCAATTCCCTGTAATTCCCGATCTCAATAACCCATGTCTCAGAATTCTTTTCGTCCATATATCTATTTGTTTCCATCTCTGTGATCTCACCTGAATTGTTAAATGTAATTTTAAAGAAAAGAGAAAGTCCGTTATATTTGTAAGTAAGTTTTGCCGAGGAATCATCCAGAGGAAACCATTCTAGTCTTTCATCAGGCAGCAAATTAGTCGGATATAATACACTTTCCCCAAGCCAGCGAAGTAATTCTCCCTGATTGTAATTTTCGCCCTTTGCATCCATTATTTTATACAGTGATAAAAGTGATACGACAAGTCTCCCTTTGCCGCTTATATACATATCTCTTGCAACAAACATTGAAGTAGTACCTTTCCAGATAAAGCCGGGTATTTCCATCGAGGCATATTGCTCTCCCTTTATATCTATCCAGTCTTTATCTATACCTGTCTTAAATTGTCCTTCATGTTTAATTCTTACACTGCTGATATAAGGCTGACCATCCTTTAATACAAGACTGAAATATCGTTTAACCGGTTCAGGCAAATCTACAATTTCCTTAATCCGAAAAATTTTCCCGGATATGTTTTTTGATTGAGAGAAAAGCTCATTTACTTCTTTCCTGAATTGAACAGACAATATTATTTTTCCAATGATAATGACTGTCAGGATGAGAAGTATCAGACCGGTTAGAAAATATACAATTATCAAAATATCTGAATTTAATATTTACAAATAAATCTGAATTTCATATAGATAGAACAGAGATATAATAGAATCAAAATACTTTTTCTTTTAAATAAATATTCCAGGAGAACAAAGTAAGCCGATTTTTACCGAATACAGACAATACCTGAAACCCGGGGCTGTATTTCCCCGGGTTTATTGAGTTAAATTCTGACGGATAAAGTTTATTGGCAAAGTTCCGGAAAAAATTCAGGATACTCTTTTGAAAATATCAAAACCAACCTTTAGTACTTCATCGCTTCTTTAGTAAAATACTTTTTAAGCAAAGCCATCTGTCCAATGTCAAAGCTTTCGTGCTGAACGAGGAATGCAAGTGTTCCGCCATTTGTGAAATCACCTATTGGATTTTTGAAAGGACCTTCGCTTTTAAGATGCTCTTCTGTAACTGTCCCAAAAGCTTCTTTTAATAATTCAGATGAATTTGTCCATTCAGCTTTCACTTCTTCTAGCGTT
>JAGPCH010000062.1 GCA_018058125.1 Ignavibacteria bacterium
CCCCTGTATTTTTTTCCTCAATAATGATTAATTTAAATCGTTAAGTCAATACAAAATTATTGTTGAAAGTGATTTTTTTTTGAACCGGCAATCTGGGTATTTTTCCGGAATTGACTTTGATATGAACTACTCAGTTATTATAAAAATTTCTTTTTACAAAAAATATTATAACAAAAAAATAATGACAGTCGTAACCGAAGTGTCATAAATAAAATAAATCAGAGAATATATTATGAAATTTCATTCAAAGGAACATTAAAGTAAACTATAGTATTTCTTATAATATCTTAAAAATGTATTTTTATTTAAAATAAATCACTTTAAAAAAATGATCAGTAAAAAAATTATTTTCCCTGTTTTAATTATTCTTGTTATTTTGGGGGTATTTGTAGGAATGCAGATCCAGAATGCAGTTTCGGATGATAAAGTTACTTCTCAGGTCAGAAAATTTAATGATGCGCTTGAGGTTACTTCACGATATTATGTAGATGAGGTGGACTCTCAGAAACTAACAGAAGATGCAATTAAAGGAATGCTAGAAGGATTGGATCCGCATTCGGTTTATATTTCTGCAGACCAGTTAAAAAGAGTAAATGAAGATTTTCAGGGAAGTTTTGAGGGAATTGGAGTTGAGTTTGACATAATAAATGACACACTGACAATAGTTTCTCCAATTAGCGGAGGACCATCTGAAAAACTCGGAATAATGGCCGGAGATAAAATAGTAAAAATTGACGGAGTCAATGCCGTGAAAATAGCAAGAGATGATGTTCCGAAAAAATTAAAAGGTCCTAAAGGAACTAAAGTAAATGTTACAATTCAGAGAGCCGGTATTAATGATCCTCTGGAATTTGAAATTACAAGAGATAAAATTCCTATTTATAGTGTAGATGCATCATTCATGTATGATAATGAAATTGGATATGTAAAAGTATCAAGATTTGCAGGTACAACTTATGATGAATTTATGAAAGCAATGGGAGATCTTAAATCCCAGGGAATGACAAAAGTAATTTTAGATCTTAGAGGTGATCCGGGTGGTTTTCTTGATCAGGCTTTTAAGATCGCAGGAGAATTTATACCTAAAGGTCAAAAGATAGTTTATACAAAAAGCAGAATACAGGATTTTAATGAAGAGTACATTTCAGAAGGCGGTAAATATACTGATATTCCTCTTGTAGTTTTGGTTAACGGAGGTTCGGCTTCAGCAAGTGAGATCGTATCAGGAGCTGTTCAGGACTGGGACAGAGGTTTGATAGTCGGTGAGACAACATTTGGAAAAGGTCTTGTGCAAAGACAATTTGACCTGCCCGACGGATCTGCTTTCAGAGTTACTACTGCAAGATATTATACGCCAACTGGCAGATTAATACAAAAGCCTTATGAAGGAAGTAAATATTTAAATAAAACCGATACGGATGTGGAAGGTTCTAATTTTGAACATGAAAATGACACTCAGGATACGGCACGACCTGAGTTTAAAACATTTGGCGGCAGAACTGTATATGGTGGCGGTGGAATTACTCCTGATTATGTTATCAAATTAGACACACTTACAAATTATTCAATTCAGCTAAGACGTCTGAATTTATTTTATATCTTTGCAGAAAGATATATGGCAAATAACAGAAAGAACATTGAAAGTACATATAAATCACCTCTTGAATTCAGAGATGGATTTGTGATTGATGAATCAATGCTATCAGAGTTAAAGAATATGGCTTCAGAAAAAGAAGTCGTATTCAATCAGGAAGAATATGATAAAGACCTTGACTTCATAAAGACATCGATAAAGTTTCAGATTGCACGAGATATATGGGGAAACAACGGAAGTTATTTAGTATGGGTCAATACAGATGAACAGTTTCTGAAAGCAGTAACTTTATTTGATGATGCGATCAAATTAGCAAAATTAAAACAGTAAAAATTTAATGCCTTTAATTTTCCCAGGGGTGAGATGCTTGATTCTGATATTAATTATCAGTTTAATTACTATAGACGCTCACCCGCAGGAAAAGGTATTGGATATACAGGAAGAGCTTAAGTATGAACTCACGTTTGGATTTATAAAACTAGGTTACATGAATTTCACACTTTCTAATTCCCGCAAAGATGAAAAAAAAACCATTTACAATTCCAGACTAGAAATTAAAACCTATCCTGAGGTTCCATTTATTGAGTTTAATCAGATCATTGAATCTGAGATGGAATTTTATGAAGACGAGCTTTATTCAAGGAAATACTTCAGTTCAAATTTCAAAGATAAATCAATTTCAAGAGTTGAATACAAATTTAATTATAAAAAGGAAGAGATAAATATCTTTGTTGAAACCAATGGCAATGTTGAAAAAGAAAGTAAAGTTGAAATTGAAGATAATACAAAATACAGAGATAAGCTGTCATGGATTTATGAGTCAAGATTAAATTCATTCAGCAATAAAAATTTTAACATCCCTGTGTTTGCCAATGACAGCATGTCTTCAGTAAGATATTCTTTTAATTCAAATAAGACCGTAATAAATATAGAAAAATTTGATTATGATATTTCGGTAATAAAGCTTGAAGGGATATCCGATTTTACGGGGATATTCGGATTTAAGGGAGAATTTCTAATTTTATTGTCTGATGATGAATACAGGGTACCAATCAAAGCCTATTTCAGTTCATCACTTGGAAATGTTGTATGTGAATTGATATCATACAAAAAAAATCTTTGGAAACCACCTGCATTTAAAAAATAATGAGTGTTAAATTCTGATTCTTATGAAAACATATATTGTAACTATTTTATTTTTATTGATGTGTTTAAATGTCGAAGACAGTTTTTCACAGGATAAAGTAATGGACGTAGGTGAAGAGTTAAATTATGTGGTTTATTACGGATTCATAAAGTTAGGTGAAGTGAATATGAAGATCACAAATAAATCCGTAGAAGGTGGAAAGGAAATTTATACAAGTAAATCACGGATGTTTTCTTATAAGGGTATACCTTTTGTGGACCTTGAGATAGAGTTTGAATCAGAGATTGTAATGGACGGAAATGATCTGTATTCGAGAAAATTCAAAGCGAGGGAAAAAGCAGAAGACGGGTATGTAGATATTGAATATGTTTTTCATTATGATTCTCAGTATGTATATGTAAAGAAAACCAATAAAGGTAATGTAGAAATAGATAAGAATATTTCAATAAACAAGAATGTCAGATTTCAGGATGGTCTTTCACTTTTTTACAGGGCAAGGATAAATTCTTTTACACCGGAGGATAATTTTATGATTCCTGTGTTTATGAACGAACAGGAAACTTCAGTAGATTATTTTTTTAAATCTGAAAATGAAGACATATCTTTGTCAGCTTTTGAAGACGACATTGAAGCTGTAAGCTGCAGCGGAGTAGCAAAGTTTACCGGAGTATTTGGAATGAATGGTGAATTTGCCGGATGGTTCACAAAAAATCCTGTTAGAATTCCTCTGAAAGCCCAGTTAAATGCAATTGTAGGCAGTATTACTTTAGAACTGGATTCCTACAAAAGACCTGACTGGAAACCGTAATTTAAGTAATAACTAAAAATAGAATAATTTTGGCAAAATCAAATCCTTTAGTTATTTTTATTGATTTCATTTTCTAAATGAAAAATAAAAAATAATATTAATTGAATCTTCAGACATTTTATAAACATTTTTCACAAGTAAAATAAAATTACAAATAGTTAACTGAATATTACTTATTTTTAATGAAACCTAAATCGATTTATTAAGTCAAATAAATTATCATAATTTATAGCTGTTTGTTAAATTCGAAACTAATTAAATTAACAACCGTTTATTTCAATAATTCTCAACCGAAAATTCTTAAATGAAAAAAATATTAATACTCTTTTCCTGTACAATTCTTATTGCCATTTCTGATTATTCAAATTCAAAAGCTCAGGAAACTATTGATCTTAATGAAGCTGTAAACATTGCAGTAAAGAATAATACGAATATCTCCACTCTTGAAAAAAGTCTTGAGATCCAGAGATTGTCGACAAACAGCGCAAAGGGAAATCTTTACCCTGATCTTTCATTAACTGCCGGATGGGGCAGAAACAATACTTATTCTGACGGAACAGTTGTATTCCAGAACGGTGTTCCTATTCAGGTTCCGGAACAGGATTCTTGGATAAATAATTTTGGTGTTGGAGTTAATTCTTCTGTTACTCTGTTTAACGGTTTCTCAAATCTTACTCAGATTGACCTCTCTGAAGAGAATGAAACTTCGGTGATACTTCAACTGGATAAACAGAGATACGATCTTGTCTTTAATATCAATAACGTTTATTTCGATATTCTGAAAAAGGAAAAAATTGTAACTGTAAACGAAGAAAATTTAAATGATTCAAAATTACAGCTTGACAGAATAAAAGAGTTTATGGATGTCGGAAAAGTCACTATGACCGATGTTTACAGACAGGATGTCCAGGTAGCGCAAAATGAACTTGCTGTTGAAAGATCTAAAAATGAATACCGCAAAAGTAAAGTGGATCTTTTACTTGCTATGAATACTGATATGAATACAGAGTTTGCTGTTTCGGACAAAAACATTAAAACGGATCTGTCTCAGTCCGAATTACAAGGTGTACTCAGCAGAAATTCAAATACTGAAGCTTTGCTTAATAAAGCACTTGCTAACAGATATGATTATAAATTATCCGAACAAGGTATCAGAATAAACGAGACTCAATACAAAATAGATCAAAAGAATCTGTATTTTCCGGTAATTTCTGCATATGGCAATTATAATTTAAATGCATCAAACATTAGTGATATATTAGGTTCGAGATCATTTAATTTTGGATTAAATTTAAGTTATCCAATTTTTCAGGGATTCAGCATGAGTAATAAAATGCAGTCTACTGAAATTCAGATAAAGCAAAAGCAGGATGAAATTCAGCTGCTGAAACAGCAAATAAGAAGTGAAATTAAAAAATCTTATATTGATCTTGAAACCCAGTTTAAACAGATAGAAATATTAGAAAGAAATATTGTTTCAGCCGAACAGGATAAATTACTTTCGGATGAAAATTACAGGGTCGGACTAGGTACTTTACTGGATGCACAGACTGCAGCTACAAAACTTAATACATTAAGAATTGATCTAATAAATGCATATTATGATTTCCTCCTAGCTGAGAAAAGATTACAGTACTATGTCGGAGATCTTAAATAATTTTGTTTAAATTTTAAAAACTAATACAAAAATGTCAGAGACTACTATTCCTAAGATACCGGCACCCTTACCGGTGAAAAAGCAAAAAAAGAAGAGTAAAAAGAAATTATGGATAATCATTGGTTCACTTGTTGTAATAATAGTGGCGGCGATAATTATATCGGGTATGAAAGATGATGTTGTGATAGTGCAGACTGAGAAAATAGGAAAAAGAAATTTAACGCAGGTAGTAACGGCTACCGGTAAAATTCAGTCTGAGACACAGGTCAATATAAGCGCTGAGATCAGCGGAGAAATTATTTCACTTCCGTTCAAAGAAGGAGAATCAGTAAAGAAAAATGATCTGCTTGTTAAGATAAAACAAGATGCTTATGCTCCGGAATTGCAACAGCAGAATGCTGCCATAGAAGTTGCAGAAAGTAACATGGCAGTTAATGAAGTTGCATTGAAAAGAGCGCAGCAGGAAATGGAAAGACTCAATAAGCTGTTCAACAAAGGACTTGCAACTCAAAGTGAAATTGACAATGCTCAGAATAATATAGATCAGGCTCTGGCTACTCTGAATTCGATTGAGGCTCAGATAAACCAGCAAAGGACAGGTCTTTCCAGGATCAGATATGATATTTCCAAGACAACTATTTATTCACCAATGGATGGAACTGTAACGCAACTTAATAATGAATTAGGTGAAAAAGTCCTTGGTACTATTTCCAATCAGGGTTCTCAGATAATGACAATATCCGATCTGTCAAAAATGGAATGTCAGGTGGAAGTCGGCGAAACTGATGTTTCCAATATTAATATTGGAGATACTGCAAAGATTGAGATCGATGCCTTCCCCGATAAAGTATTCATAGGTTATGTATATGAGATTGCAAATTCGGCTTTGCAGACAGGGCAGGGAACTCAGGATGCAGTCGTAAATTTTATCGTGAAAATCAGGATATTAAATAATGACGTGGACCTTAGACCCGGTATGAGCTGTACAGTAGACATTGAAGTGGAACACAGAAATGACGTACTTGCAGTTCCTATTCAATGTGTTACAACAAGAGAAGAAGAGTTCAATATGATGGGAGTAATGGATAACAGCAATGGAAATGTAAAAAGAGAATCTCAAGAGAGACAAAGTAAAAAGATGAAACCAAGGGAGGTAATCTTTGTAGTTGATAACGATGAATCCAGAGTACAGGAAGTCAAAACAGGTATCAGCGATGACAGTTATATTGAACTGATAGAAGGCGCTACTTTGGATCAGGAAGTTGTGAAAGGAAGTTTCAAAGCTATTAATAAGATACTGGAAGACAGTACAAAAATAAAAGTTGATAATGAAATCAAGAAAAGGAAGAAACAAAAGTACAGCGAAGATGACGAAGAATAGGACTGAAATTAATTTTATATAAAAACAACAGATGGAAAATAACTTAATAGAAATAAAGGATATAACAAAGCTTTATATCATGGGTAGCGAAAAGCTGTATGCTTTGAAAGGTATCTCGGTTGCCATTAAGAAAAATGAATACGTAGCGATAATGGGACCTTCGGGTTCGGGTAAATCAACGCTTATGAATATAATCGGCTGTCTTGATACTCCTTCCAGCGGACAGTTTTTTCTTAACGGAAAGAATGTCGGTGAGATGGATGATGATGAACTTGCAGAGATCAGGAACAAGGAGATAGGTTTTGTATTTCAGACATTTAATTTACTTGCGAGAAGTGATGCATTGCATAATGTCGAACTTCCGCTTGTTTACAGAGGAATACCTAAAGCGGAAAGAATAATTAAAGCCGAGGAAGCTTTGTATAATGTGGGACTTGAAGACAGAATGACGCATAAGCCGAATGAACTCTCAGGCGGACAAAGGCAAAGAGTCGCTATAGCAAGAGCACTGGTGAATGATCCTTCAATTATACTTGCTGATGAGCCAACGGGAAATCTTGATACAAAAACCGGAGATGAGATAATGGGACTTCTTGAAGAGTTAAATGAAAAGGGAAACACAATAATCATAGTTACTCACGAAGAAGATATTGCGCTGCATGCCCACAGAGTTATAAAAATCAGGGATGGTCTGATTGAAAGTGATACCCTTAGTGAGAAAGGTCTGAAAGCAAAAGAGAAAAAGGAAATTTTAATTTCATAATTCCATTA
>JAGPCH010000063.1 GCA_018058125.1 Ignavibacteria bacterium
GGTTACGACTGTCATTATTTTATGTTATAATATTTTTTATAAAAAGAAATTTTTATAATAACTGAGTAGTTCATATCAAAGTCAATTCCGGAAAAATACCCAGATTGCCGGTTCAAAAAAAATTCACTTTCAACAATAATTTTGTATTGACTTAACGATTTAAATTAATCATTATTGAGGAAAAAAATACAGGGGGATAATGATAATATTCGTTTACTAGTTAAGTTAATTATAAAAGTAAACTAAATTCAAATTATGAATTCTTTAAAAACAAAAGCAATCCTTTTAGCTTTAATCTGCTTGATAGCTCACCAGGATATTTTCTCACAAGGTACCGGAAATAAATACGCAGGAGAGTTTCTTGCAATTGGTGTAGGTGGTCGTCCGAGAGGAATGGGAGGAGCTTATGTAGCTCTTGTGAATGATGTCACAGCGGGTTATTGGAATCCGGGATCACTTTCAGATATCAAATATCCTCAATTCGCATTAATGCATGAATCTCAGTTCAGTAATCTGTTAAATTATGATTACGGTTCTGTTGCAATTCCTTTTGGTAAAAGTACATCTCTTGGATTCAGTATGATTAGGCTTGGAGTTGATGATATTGCTGATACAAGAAATGCTCTCATTGAAGAAAATGGAAATGGTGTTTATGAACAGGAGCTGGGTGAACGACTTGATCCTTCAAAGATCACATATTTCAATGCTGCTGATTATGCATTCTTTCTAACTTATTCCAAACGTCCCAGTGAAAAATTTTCTTACGGTGCCAACTTAAAAGTAATAACAAAAAGCCTTGCAGAAGAAAGCGCCTGGGGGCTCGGATTTGACCTTGGAGTCGCTTATAATCCCTTCGGAACTTTTTTCCTTGGTGCTAATCTCATGGATATTACTTCTACTTATTTATCATGGTCAACCGGTAAGCAGGAAGTTATTGTTCCTACTGCTAAGATCGGGGGAGCTTACGAATTTGAATTTGCAAGCGGTACTTTTACTCCCCTTGTTGATTTTGACATTAGATTTGAGAACAGACAATCGAGCGCTAATGCAAATATAGGTCCTGTTAGTTTTGATGTGCATGCCGGTTTGGAATATTCTTTTAAAAATCTCATAGCCATCAGAACAGGTTATAATGATATTGGAAATCTTACTTTAGGAGCCGGGGTAAAACTGCCGAAAATTAATATCGATTATTCGTTTTCAAAATATGACGGACTTGAAGATCTTGGAAACAGTCATGTAATTTCTCTAATCTTCACTCTTGAGGATGAAAAATTTCAAAGGAAATAGTTTGAAACAGTAATTTTAAAAACCTTGCCGGATTTATTTCAGCAAGGTTTTTTTATTTGTATAAAGTAAAGTTTAACATATCCGAAAGATCCATTTTTCATAATCTATAATTACAAATCAAATAAATTGAACAAAACAGGTATTGCAATTCACGGCGGAGCAGGTACCATATTAAAAGCCGGTATGACTGAAGAAAAGGAAAAACTCTATAAACAGTCTCTTCATGAAGCGCTTGTAGAAGGTTGGAGATTGATTGAAAAAGGCGAAAGCTCAGTGGATGCAGTTGTGAAAGCAGTTGAAATACTTGAAAACAATCCTTTGTTTAATGCAGGAAAAGGTTCGGTGTTTACAAATTCAGGTAATCATGAAATGGATGCTTCTGTTATGGAAGGCAGATTTCTGAATGCCGGCTGTATCTCATCTGTAAATAATATTAAAAACCCCGTATTACTTGCAAAAAAAGTCATGGAAAATTCAAACTTTGTTTACCTTAGCGGAAAAGGAGCTGAGGATTTTGCAAGGAAGCAAAATTTAATATTTGAAAAAGATGAATATTTCTTTACTCAGATACGGTATGATCAATATTTGAAAGCTCTAAAAGAAGATAAGACATTTTTAGATCATACTGTCTTTGATGGTATTGAAAATAATGGGGATGAAAAAAAAATCGGAACTGTCGGAGCTGTAGCATTAGACAAAGCAGGTGATCTTGCTGCGGCTACATCTACAGGCGGACTTACAAACAAGAAATTCGGAAGAGTCGGTGACAGCCCGGTTATCGGCTCGGGCACTTATGCAAACAATAATACCTGCGCAGTTTCATGTACTGGAGAAGGTGAATTTTTCCTTAGAACCGTATGCGCATATGATGTTTCCGCTATGATGGAATACGGAAAATTATCTTTGGGAGAAGCCTGTAATGAAATCGTTCACAGAAAACTTGTTTCAATAAATGGAGAAGGAGGTCTTATTGCAATTGATAAAGATTGCAATATTTCTATGCCCTTCAATTCCAAAGGAATGTACAGAGCATTCATAAAGACTGGTCAGGATCCGGAGATACATATTTATGAATGACTATGAATGACTAAATGTAATGCCGTAAAATTACAATTTTTGTATTTTTAGAACTGCTAAATCTTCAAAAATTGTGCTTAGATTCCCTAATTGTGTTTAAAATTTATTTTTAGTATTTTGTATAAATTAATTAACCTTTTATGAAATTTAATCTCAACAATATGTTTGGAAATAAATCAAAAGAAGATTCTTATACCGAACCTACCTATAAAGAAGAAATCAAAACCCCTGTAAGAAGTACTTCTAGTTCGCAGGACAGAATATTAACTTTGATCAGCGAAGGATGTAAATTTGAAGGTAATTTATCATCCCCTTCCACTACTAAAATTGACGGACATATAGTCGGTAATTTAAGAGGTGAAAGCGGAATAATAATCGGAGAAAAAGGTGTCGTCGAAGGTAATGTTAATGCTGTTGATGTAACAATTTACGGGACAGTAAAAGGAAACGTCAAAGCTCATAAACTAGAATTGAAAAGGTCAGGATCGCTGGATGGAGATATTATTGTAGAAGAACTTATTACAGAATCGGGTTCAAGATTCAACGGTTCATCAAAAATGGGTGATAATTCGAAAAGTAATATTATAGATATGAAAGTTGATATGAAAGAAACTGATACTGAGATTGAGATTCGTCAGGAAGAAAAACCGAAAGATAAACCAGTATTAAAATTCCATTAAAATAATTACATTAAATTTTAAAAAAAAATCCCTGTTAATTAAATTTAACAGGGATTTTTTTTTTACTCTTTATTAATTCTGTACAGAGATCAGCTTCATTTCTATTTCCTTCCCTGAACCATTTCTCATTATTTTCATCTTAAGCAAGTCCCCTGTCCGCAAATCGTTTACCGTTGATAAAAGATCCTGTTCATTTCTGATCGCTTCTCCATTTGCCTCAATAATAACATCTTCAGGTTTTAATCCCGCAACGTCAGAGAGTCCCCCTTTCTGAACTTCTACTACAACTACTCCTTCAGCTTTATCAAGTTTTAGGTATTTTGCAATTCTCTCATCCACTCCCTGAATCCTGAATCCAACGTTGAAATTTCTATCTATTTTTCCGTTAACTTTTATGTCCTCCATTATTTTCTTAACCCTGTTGATAGAAATTGCAAATCCAACTCCAATGCTTCCGTTACTGTAACCACCGCCTGTAAATATAATTGTATTCATTCCTATCACTTCCGCATCTGCATTAAGCAAAGGTCCGCCCGAATTACCGGCATTAATGGATGCATCAGTCTGGATCATATCCTTATAAACCCTGTTGCCGTCCGCAGTTACTTTCATTTCAGTAGCGCTTACTACTCCAACTGTTACAGTTGGTTTATCATTTATCTCAAAAAGTCCGAAAGGATTTCCAAGAGCTACTACCCATTCTCCTATTATGACATCATCAGAATTCCCGAGCTTTACAAATTCAAGATTACTCTTGTCAATTTTAAGCAGCGCTACATCAGTATTCTTGTCCGAACCAATTAGCTTAGCATCTATTGTTTCTCCGTTTGTCATCGTAACGGATATCTTTGTCGCATTTCCTGCAACATGGTCATTGGTCAGAATATATCCGTCTTCAGAAATTATAAATCCTGATCCGAGCTCTTTTACTACCTGTGTCTGTGGTCCTCTGTTCTGAAAGAACTGCTTAAAAAAAGGATCATTATTGAACATGGAAAACGGATCCCGGACCTCTCTTACTTCTTCAACATTTATGCCTACTACAGCAGGTGAAACTTTTCTTACCGTTCTGGTAATTGCAGTTTCCCTTGTCTCAGAAATATTCCTGTTATTTTCCTCAAGCGAATTCTGAGTCTGCAATACTGAACTATTCGGATCATTGTTATTGAATCCTTTAAAAAAATATTTGCCAATCAGGATTCCTGAAGTGAGTAATAATAATATAAATGAACTTAAAAGAATTTTTTTTCCCATATGTAAATTTATTTTAGGAGCAATATCTCCTTTACTTTCAGATGTTATAATATTCTCTGTTTTCATTTTAAAATAGACTTTAAATATTTTTTTAATCCCTAACGGATTTATTTATTTAAATGTTTCTTTACTTTTCTATAAATAGCTTCACTGTCTATATTAAATTTACTCATAAGCTGAGATGCTATTATACCGCTTTCTCCAAAAGTATCATCAATTGCTATGTAATCCATTTTAGTCGGATGATGTAAAGCAAGTACTTCCGCTACAGCGCCAAATAAACCGCACTGCCATTGATGATCTTCACAGGTTATAATTAAACCTGTTTCCTTTGCACATTTTACAAGAGCTTCAACATCTATTGGTTTAACTGTATGAATATTCAAAACTCTTGCGCTTATTCCTTCTTTCTTTAATTTCTCTGAAGCAAGTAACGCTTCCCATACAATAAGCCCATTTGCAACAAGTGTTACGTCTGTACCTTCTGCTAACAATTCTGCTTTTCCAAATTCAAACGGCGCATTCATATCTGTGAAATTCGGAGACTTTTCTCTGTAAAATCTTATATAAAACGGTCCGACTGTATCTATTGCCAGTCTCACAGCACGATAAGTCTGATTATAATCACACGGTGTAATAACATTCATGTTAGGAAGTACTCTCATTATTGCTACATCCTCAAATGACTGGTGTGTTGCTCCGTCAGGTCCGACTGTTATTCCGCAATGGGATGCGCATATCTTAACATTCATTTCACTGTAGGCAATGGATTGTCTGATCTGATCAAACGGTCTTCCTGTTGCAAACTCTCCGTAAGCAGATGCAACCGGTATTTTACCCGCAAGTGCAAGACCTGCAGCAGTTCCCATCATATCCTGTTCCGCAACTCCTACCGAGATGAATCTGTCAGGATATGCATCACGGAATAAATTCGTTTTCACAGAACCCGATACATCCCCTCCTAATACAACAATATTATCATTTTCTTTTCCGGCATCTACCAAAGCATCAGCAAATCCCTGTCTTGTTTCCTTTAATTCAGGACTTTCAAAATTAAAATTCATTTTTTCAATTAAAAATTAGTAAAAACAAAAATACTTTTTCTAATCAAGGTTTTCAAATCAATAATGCATACTCAACTCAATTTCTATAATCATTAAATTCAGACTTTTACCATTTAAACGGTAAAAAAAATCCCCTGAACATTCAATTTCGAGGGGATTCTCATACTGTTTAATTTACAGAAAATTTATGGCTCTTGTATTATAACAAATTTCGTAACGTTGTTATACACAAAGACCAGATCATCAAGATCAACAACCTTGTCTAATGTCAGATCTTCCCTTATATATCCTTCAAGGAATTCAATAATACCGTTTGAAATGCTGATCATATCCTCACTGTCCACTATTTCATCTTTGTTAATATCTCCTGTATAAATATGATACCTGCCATCAATCTCAGCTAAATTATTCCCATACGCCATTGTACTGTCTGACGTAAAATCATATTCAAGAGAATAATCAGCAAATGTCTCTCCGGATTCCCTGCTCCATGTATAAATGGAATTTCTGTGATCTATTGTAATGTAATATCTGTAATTCGTTAATGGGATTGTAAATTCAGTGTTTACAATACCCGAACTGTCTACAAAGACTTCTCTTGCTTCCAGTTCTTTATACGGCGCTCTGTGATCTCTTATTGAAACTGTGACTGTATCTCCCTGAATAAATCCGGCTTCGAGCAATACTTTTAAAGCAAGCGATGAACGTTTATGATCCAGTGAGGTTTCGGAAGGACCGATCGCTAATGAAACAGATGAATTTAAAAATGGTCCTGCCACAGTTATTCCTGTCGAATCTTTAGCCCTGTATATTAAATAATTATTACTGAATGTGTTTTTCATTCCGATCATATGCAAAGGAAGTTCTCCATTGTCATATTTTTCTATAAATTTTTCTCCTGACTGATCTTTATTGAACTGAATAAGTAATCCTGAGTTATCCTGAACTGAAGTACCTGTTTCAATACAGACCTGATAGCTGATATATTCGTCCGTATCACCAAATTTCACCGGGACTTTATCATATGTAATGATAAGCTGATTGCCTGCAACTTTATAACTCAGCCGGTTTTCCGGTGATGAGCTGTTACCGAAATCCATATCCATCCAAAGAACTGATAAGACCGGTACAGGTTTTGCCATAAGATTTAATATATAAGAAGGATCAGACAACAATAATGCCGGATTATTCCTGAATCCGATTAATCCGTTTGTAGATATAAAAACAGAATCATATTGTGAATTGTAATATGTGATCTTATCATTTTCAGGAAGAATATTGCCTAACCTGAAATAACCGTCATCAGAATCTCCTGTCAGTAAACCGCCTGATACATCCTCTCCATTTATAATCAGATTAGTGCTGCCGGAAGTATCTTTCCAGGAAAATTCCGGATGAGACATTGCCTGATATGAACAACTGTTGGAGTTAGCGAAATAATAATTTCCGTTTACCGGAAGTCCTCCGCCGTAGTTTGCATCCACAATATTGAATGCAGAATAAAGCGTGTCATTAAGAGGATTACGGTCTCCTTCCAGACTTGTGTAAATCTTTATATTGTACGCTCCCGGCAGTTCTGTAAAAAGCGTATCAAACATTACAGTCTTTGAATTACCTTCTGATAATGTATCAAAAACAGTGCTTGTATATTCAGCAGCTCCGGTAATTGAATATGTAATACTAAAGGGAGTCGATATGTCAGTGTTTCCATAATTCTGAATTGTAGCTTTCGGGATGAAATATTCATATGCGCATGTGCTGACAAATCCGGAAGGATAATTGTTTGCAGTGACTCCCACTTCAGCAAATGCCGCCTGCCCTACGAAGATATCATCCAGTCTTATATTATCCCCGTCAAGATTTACATGTCTGAAACCTATCCAGCATGTCTGACCTGCAAATGCACTAAGACCAATTGACTTTCTCTCATAATTAAAAGGCACAGGATATGATATGCTGTCTTTCATATTAATCAAT
>JAGPCH010000064.1 GCA_018058125.1 Ignavibacteria bacterium
ATTGATAGTTGATAATTGATAATTGATAGTTGATAATTGATAGTTGATAGTTGATAATTGATAGTAAATACTCTACACAATACTCAATACTCAATACTCAATACTCAATACTCAATACCTAATACCTAATACCTAATACCTAATAACTAATACCTAATACCTAATACCTAATACCTAATACCTAATACCTAATACCTAATACCTAATACCTAATACCTAATACCTAATACCTATTTCGGCTTGGACGGCTCCGAATCAGTTTTAGCTTTTGAAGGTTTATCATTTTCGTTATCGTCTTTTATATCTTCTTCAAGATTTTTTTTAAGTTCTTCTTTATTTTTATTTTTTTCTCTTTCCAGTTTTCCGTCTATATCTTTGTTCAATTGTTTTATGATCTCATCATTTGAAATTTCTTTCTTTTCATAAGTAAGCGCTGCAAAGCAGTCAACTCTTCCGAAACCGTAATATTTATCCCATCCGTTTTTATCTTCTCTTGGGTCACCAGTTCTGTCTTTTGCAGAATACTTTATTATTTTTTTTATATCTTCACTGGTTCTCACATTATTCTGTGCAAGTAAAAGTGCAGCAATGCCGCTGACAATGGCAGTAGATTGTGAAGTACCGCTCCAGTAAACGTCATAGTTAGTATTGCTTTCATAGTCAAGACCGTAGATCTTATTACCGGGAGCGACAACCGATATATGCGGTCCGTAACAGCTTCCGCCTCCCCATGAAAATTTCCTGCATCTGTTATCATCAGTGTCGGTAGCTCCGACAGCAAACACACCCTGAAAGCTCGCCGGATAATAATCCCTGTCGTCACCTTTATTCATCATGGCAGCCACTATCAATATTCCGTTTTCGATTGCATATTCGACAGCAGTATTCAGAACTTGTGAATAATCATCACCGCCTTCGCTCATATTAATGATATCAGCTCCGTTATCCACAGCATATTTGATTGATCTTGCCCACCATTTATATTCTCCGCTGTTATCATCATTCAGATTTTTGAGGTTCATTAATTTGCATTTACCGTCAATACCTGCAAAGCCAATAGAATTATTCAAATCAGCTCCAATGACAGTTGCTATGTTTGTCCCGTGCCCAAATCCGTCATCAGGGCTTCTGTCATTATATGCAAAATCCCATCCTCTGTCATCATCTATATATCCGTTATTATCATCATCGATCCTGTTATCAGGAATCTCTTCATTGTTGATCCATATCCTGTTTTTAAGATCCGGATGATTATCTTTTATGCCCGAATCAAGAATAGCCACAACTACATCTTCACTTCCCAGTTCTATCACCCATGCAGCCGGCATTTTAATATCAGCTCCTACCTTTGCGCTTCCTCCTCCCGAAGAAGGATCTACAGACCCTGAATTCCTTAGGTACCATTGTTTATAATACATTTCATCATTTGGCTCAAAATATGAAATATTCTTACTGAACAGTCTGTCAAACTCCGTACTTTTGACACCTGCTGCTTCTCCTTTATAATTAAGTTCCGAATATTCCACATATTCATTTCGGGTAAAGGTATTAACAATCTCTGCCAGATCTTTTTCAGAATCAAATTGAATATCAATACTGCAGCTGAAAAGGTAAATCCTGTCCATTCCCAGATTGTCATAAATATCTTTTCTCCCGTTATCAGGGTTAAAAACTTTTTCGATCTGCGTGACTTTATATTTTTGGATAATTTCGTCGAGAGAAATCAGACCTGTCTCGAGAGAGATTCTACCGGTTGCTTCAGAAACAGGCAGAATAGTTTTTGTTTTCACAAAAAATTCATTTTTTGCGAACTTATTGTTCTCCTTTATAATAGTTTGAGAACTGCCTGTGAAAAGGAATGCAGATATAAGAATGAAGATCAGGGAAAATATTTTACTCATAATAATGATTTAGAAGTTATATGCAACACCGAGACTGAGTCTCAGCCCGTCAACATATATTTTTGAATTTAAGTTTTTATCAAGCTGAAAAATTGTTCCGTTTGAGTTTATTGCCGATGCCGGGTATTCGCTTTTTACCGTATATTCACCCTGGCTGAATCTCATTTCAAATACACCTGAAAATTGTTTTGTTATCAGAAATTCCATACCGCTTAACACTAAAAAACTATAACCCGGATCTTTTGACACTGTTTTACTCTCAAGATTTAAAATTGTTCTCTTCCTGTCACCAAAATAGGCTCCGAGACCTCCGCCTAAAAAGATCTCAATGTTATCTGAAAAATTCGGAATATTAAAATATCCGGTAAACTCTACCGGGACGATCCATAGCTCTTCCGTAACTCGTGCTCTTACTCTGCTCTCCCCTTCCTGAAAAGTCTGAATGATCTCATTGTCATAAATATATAAGTAGTTTACATTCAGACCGAAAGCCAGATCATCATTAAATATTTTTTTTCTGAAAGTTAATCCGTAGCCGTATCCTCCGCTAAGTTCTTCAGTCTGTGATCTTTCAAATGCGCTTTCGGAAAAAGCATTTAACTGAATGACGGCGGAAGAAACATAATTTACTGTTGGAATGATACTGTAACCTCTCCCCAGACTTAACCCTTCTATCCTTTGAGCATTACTATCTGAATAGCAAAGGAATAAAACAGCAAAACCAATGATACTCAAAAGTATTTTTAATTTAATCATAAAAAATCCACCATATAAAATTATACAGTGGATTATAATTAACACTTTTTGAATTAAAATAAATCCAAATTTTACTGACTAAATTTAAAATTGCAAAATAAAAGTTTTTACAGAAGCATTACAAAAGTTTAAATAACTCTTGCCTGATCCCTGTTAATAAAATTTATCTCTGTTATCCACTATCTCAGCATCAGCCTGCATTTTGGACAACCAGTCTGTTACGATAGACTGTCTCTTTGATGTAAGAAGTTCCTTTCTTATATCCTGAGCTTTAAGAAGATAATCCTGCTGATCGAATTCAGTAATTGATTTCAATTTAACTATATAATATCCTTTTGCGCCTTTTATAGGTTTTGATATTTCACCCGGCTTCATACTCATTACTTCATTACTTAAAGCATAATCCTGACCGATTTTAGGATTGGGGACTGATACCTTAAAACTGTCGATAGTTTCATAAGTATATTGCGGAGCAATCTCTTTTAATGAAAACAAATCCTGATTTGCGATCTTTGATTCCAGGTCTTTTGCAATTCCCTCAATGATCACATACTTCTTTTTATTAATGACCTTTGGCTTTACCATAGTAACTTTGACGGAATCAAAGTTAAGATATCCTTCAGGCTTCTTTTCAATTGATTCATATATTGCATAACCGCCCTGAACTTTTACAGGCTCTGTAATAAATCCCGCCTTATTTTCAAAAAAACTTCTGATGGTTTTTTTATTACTGCCTGCAAGCGGAACCTGACCGTCTTTGACTATTTCTCCTGATGTCTGCACTACAATTGCGTTTTCCTTTGCAAGCGAATCCAGGTTCTGACCTTTATCAAGCTGATAATAAAAATCTTCAGCTTTCTTTTTCACAAGCTGTTTGCTTCTGCTGCTTGGCACTACAGGCTTATTTATCATTGCTACTTTAAATTCCTTCTTTTCCTTACCAAATACCTTTATGATATGGAATCCGAAATTTGTTTTTACCGGACCTACAAGCGTGCCTACATTTGCTCCAAATGCAGCTTCTTCAAATTCTTTCACCATAGCTCCTTTTGTAAACCAACCGAGATCACCTTTGTTCTGTTTTGCTGAAGGATCATCTGAAAGTTGCTCTGCAAGTACCTTTATGTCTTCACCGTTATTAATTCTGTTATAAATTTCCTGAGCTTTGTTTTTTGCTGCTGCAGTATCCGTTCCAAAATTTACCAGAACGTGAGTTGCATTTACATAAATATTTTCACCTTCTTTTGAATCAAGAAATTTAATTGCCTGATATCCTTCATCTGTTATTAAAACATCAGATACATCTCCGGGTTTTGCATTGAAAAGAAATGTAGTTGCAGCGCCTTTGAATGTATTTGACGGCTGATATTCGTCTTTGTATGGTACAGATGAATTCTGATTTACAAGTTTTATAAGTGTAGAGTCTTCGAGTTTGGCAGTTTTCATATCCTTGGCATATGACTCTATTTCTCTTTTCATAGCTGAAGAATCATCTGCGGTCGCTGCATCAGAGAAAAGAACATATTTAAGTTTTACACTTTCATTCTGCTTAAATTCAGATTTATTGCTTTCATAATAATCTTTAAGTTCACTGTCTGTAACAGCAAACTGAGTTGTATCCGTAAGTGTATTCAGATCAAGAAGTACAAAATCAAAATCTGCAATAATATTTTCCTCTTTATATTTTTCCAGTACCTGGCTTTCCGGTATTACAACGCCTTCGGTTAAAATTGTCTGCAGTTTTTCGGAAAGAAGAGTTTCTCTGCAGTAGCTTTCCACTGACTGCCAGAACTGAGTAGCTTCGGGTGTCTTCATTCCAAGCGCCTGCTGATAAAATTCCGCGTTGAATACTCCGGTAGAGTCCATAAAATTCCTTTTGATCGGTTCGGGAAGGGTCTCAGGTCTGTTATATATCCAGTCAAGGATTTCTTTATCCGATACTGTAATTCCGTATTTATCTATTGCCTGCTGAGAAATGCTCTGACTGACAAGACTGTTCCATACCTGATCCCTAATCTGATTCATAGTAGCCTCGTCAATATCCTGCTCGGGGTTCTGCTGTCTCATCTGATCAACTTGCTGCGATACAATTCTTTCAAATTCCTGATATGAAATTTCCTTCGAATTTATCTTTCCGAATGCATCGCTTCCACCGCCTAGTCCTACATAATTCATACCCCATTCAAAAACTATAGTAGCTAGAAACGCAATAATTAGTATAATAATGATCAGCGGCATCTTGTCGCGCATCTTATTCATTATCCCGGTATTCTGATTTTTCTTTTTTTCCATTAAATTAGATATGCTCCCTCAGTGAATTTTTATATTAAGTTTTTTCTTTTTTTTATTTTTAAGAATCTCAAAACTAAATTTTTTGCTTTGCAAAAGCAATGAATTTATTCTAATTCAAATTACTCTTTGTTTAACTGAATCAAAATAATGTTTTAAGATTTTACTTCTTTATTCCTGTGATCTCTTCTACAAAACTGTACGGATCATGATTTTTCATCAATATCTCATCTATCCTGCTATCAAGTAACTCCAGTTTTTCCTTTTCCCAGAAATTTACTTCGAGCTTATTATTTATGATCTCTCTGATCTTCTTATTAAGATTTTCTTTTCTTTTTACTTTCAAAAAACCTGTGCTCTCCATATGTTCTTTATGTTTCATGATCTCGTTAAAAAGATCTTCTGTGCCCTTATTCTGACTGCCGATAGTTTTAAGTACATTGATGGTCCAGTTATCCTTTGAAGGAGGCTTCAGATGTATAATGTTTTTTATTGTAGAAACAATTCCGTCTGCTCCTTCCCTGTCTGATTTATTCAGCACAAAAATATCAGCGATCTCCATCAGACCGGCTTTCATTGCCTGTACGGAATCCCCGGATTCGGGTACAAGCACCACAATCGTAGTATCCGCCGTCTGCGCTATGTCAAGCTCTGACTGACCTACACCTACAGTTTCAATTATTATAAAATCTTTTCCCGAAGCATCAAGTATGTCACATGCTTCCACTACGTTTTTACTTAATCCACCCAGACTTCCTCTTGTTGCCATTGAGCGGATAAAAACATTTTCCAGCAATCCGGAATCCTGCATCCTTATCCTGTCACCAAGTAATGCGCCGCCTGTAAACGGACTTGTCGGATCAACTGCAATTACACCTATCTTAAATCCCTTTTCACTTAAAAATTTTATGAGATTGTTTGTCAATGTGGACTTGCCTGCTCCCGGTGGACCTGTGATTCCTATTCTGTATGCTTTACCGGTATGTTTGTAAAGAATCTTTAATAACTCTTCGCTTAAGCTTTCTTCGTTTTCAATTATACTCAATGCCCGCGCAATTGTCCGCTTGTCTGAGGATACTATCTTTTCAGCAAACTCCATCAATCTTTTTTCCTGATCCAATTATATCTTTATGTTTCTATAAAAATTTTTAATTTCCTTAATACCATTACTCTATAAACTCAACTCACACCCTTCACTCCACACACTCTAAAGCGTCTTCTCCCATTCCCAGGAAGTTATCATCATGTTTTTCAAATCCCTTTCAGCATTCCATCCGAGCTCAACGTTTGCTTTTTTTGTATCCGAATATATGCTCACGACATCACCTTCTCTTCTTGGACCGATCCTGTAATTTAATTTTACACCTGTCGAATCAATAAAAGCATTGATCACTTCCATTACGGAATTTCCGTTTCCCGTTCCGAGGTTAAATACTTCAGTCTTATCTCTTTCGGTATTTCCTGACAATCTTTGTATTGAATTAACATGTGCTTTGGCTAGATCCACAACGTGTATGTAATCTCTGATATTCGTACCATCAGGTGTGTCATAATCATTTCCGTTTACTGTAAGGATCTCTCTTTTACCTGCAGCAGTCTGAGTAATATAAGGTACAAGATTATTCGGGATTCCGGACGGAAGCTCGCCTATCAAAGCCGTATCATGCGCTCCGGTCGGATTAAAATATCTGAGAATTATTGTATTGATATCCGAATTTTTAGACAGATCAAAAAGCATTTGCTCACCTATCTGTTTTGTAAAACCATAAGGCGACTCTGCTTTCTTTATCGGAGAATCTTCAGTTACCGGTAATTTGTCCGCCTCTCCGTATACTGTGCATGAAGATGAATACACAAATTTACTGATCTTTCTGTCTGAAATTTCCTTAAGAAGGTTGATCATGCCTGTAACATTATTGTGATAATACATAAGAGGATTCATAACAGATTCCCCTACTGCCTTAAATGCTGCGAAGTGTATCACAGAATCTATATCTTCATTAGCATTGAAAAAATGCTTCAAAGCAAATGCATCGCAAAGATCCACTTTTTCGAACATGGGTCTCTTACCCGTGATCTTCTCTATTCGGTCAACTACATCTGCAGTCGAATTTGAAAGATTATCAAGTATTAATACTTCAAAACCCGAATTCTGCAGCTCTGCTACTGTATGCGATCCAATATATCCCGTACCGCCTGTTACTAATACTTTCAATTTTGATGAATTAATTTATTGAAATTTTCTTTTACCCCTAACTCAACTCACTCTATTCGCTCTACACACTCTGCACACTCTGCACACTCCACACACTCTACACACTCTACACACTCTACACACTCAATACAG
>JAGPCH010000065.1 GCA_018058125.1 Ignavibacteria bacterium
TCTATCAAAATTTTTAAATTTAATTTTTAAGATTCAAAAGTTCCAGCATATCCTTTACAGCTTTTTCCAGTCCGGTGAATACTGCTCTTGAAATAACTGAATGTCCGATACTTATTTCACTGATCTCTGAAACAGCAACGATCGGTCTGACATTCTGATAATTCAATCCGTGTCCAGCAGTAA
This sequence comes from Ignavibacteria bacterium, assembly GCA_018058125.1. Lineage (GTDB taxonomy): Bacteria > Bacteroidota > Ignavibacteria > Tepidaquicellales > Tepidaquicellaceae > JAGPCH01. Next base: position 184 of record JAGPCH010000065.1, read on the forward strand.
CTATTAAACCAAGCTCTGAAGCCATTCTAGAAGTAACTGCGATCTTACTTAACTCCGTCAGAATATCTTTTTCCGATCTTACATTCGCATATTTACCTGTATGGATTTCAATTATGTCAGCTTTAATCTCAAAAGCCAGATCTACATTAGCCGGGATAGGATCAATAAATAGGCTTACAAGTATATCTTTCGAATGAAGTTCTGATATCATATTTTCATACCTGCTTTTATCGCCTGCAATATTCAACCCTCCTTCTGTCGTAAGCTCCTGTCTCTTTTCCGGAACAAGTGTCACAATTTCAGGAAGAGTCTCTATGGCAATATTGAGCATTTCGTCAGTAGCTGCCATCTCAAGATCCAGTTTAGTTTTGACTACTTCTCTTAGCAATTTCAGGTCTCTGTCGTTAATATGCCTTCTGTCCTCTCTTAAATGGCAGACAATACCTGCAGCACCGGCTATTTCACAAATACCTGCAGCAATTACCGGATCCGGTTCGTTTTCCCCGCGGGCTTCCCGTATTGTGGCAATATGGTCTATATTAATTGCGAGTTTCATGATTTTTAAAATAAAAAATTAAAATTGACAAAAAACATTTTGGTTTCAATTGGAATTATAAATTCATTAAAAGATAAAAATACAATTAATAAATAATAGGTCAGAAAAATAAATTAAAAAGATCCGATATACCTATTCCATATATATCTTTCTGAGATCTTAAAATTGAAATACCGTCTATTGAAAACATCACAAGCCAGTGTAGCAGCCAGCAATATATAAATGATCTGCTTCTTAAAGCCTGTACTCCGAGTATCAGACCTGCAAATATTGACGCAAACAATTCAACTTCAGGCTTACCTTTATGTAAAATAAAAAATGGTATCATCTGTATAAAAATTGAATAATAACCAAATTTTGATTTTAATCCGAATAATGAATACCCTCTCCAGAAAAATTCCCATCCAAGCATATATATTAAAATACTCAATTCGTACAGCAAGAAGATCATGAGATTTTCACTTACTTTAATACCGCCCTGAGGATAGGTAGAAGCAAAACTTGGCGATCCGGACACTATCCAGACTACAATCAACATAACTGCCATAAATAAACCTGCCGTAATAAATCCGAATTTTTTATCTCCCCACGTAAATCCAAACTCAGATAATTTTTGCTTGAATATGAATTTTATTGACAGAACCGGTAACAGAAACATTAAAAAACCATCCATCAAAAACCAGTATATTCTGGAATCAAATCTGTTTCTTCCGAAGTTTGAATAATAGAAAGTTGGTGATGAAACAGATAATGAAAGAAATGTTATTATTGCAATTGAAAGGAAAATATAAACTATTTTAAAATCCAGTTTCCTTATTTCCTCATTTAATGACCTTAATTCAGATTTCAGATAATTTATCAATTGGTTTTATTCCTGTTTAGATTTGATTATGTATTGAAGTTTTTGAGGTTCCATTTTTAAAAGAGTAATATTATCCGGAAGTATTATTTCCGGAATAATAAATCCAAGAGTATCATTTTCGATCTTTGAATATTCAATGTTAGCTTCAATATCCGCTAAAGTGATCTGACCCAGTTGATCTACTCCACCTCTTAGCGAGACGCTGATATTAGGCGGGATCAGAAGAATTTCTTTATCAACAGGAAAGTTAAGTATATTTACAACAATATCCTCCAGGTTTTTTTCCGCTGAAAGCTGGATCTTATACTTATAAGATACGATCTTTTCATCATACTTTATCAGATTTGAAAGTGTATCTTTAATATTAACTGTACCTGCAATATCCGAGTTTACATTATTAATGATCTTCTTTTCTGTCGGAATCCATTTTAATTTGTTAAGAAGATTAGCAGCTCCTTTTACCAGAACAGAATCAGGGATCAGTTCCGGATCACCAATTATGCTGAATCCTTCTTTTAGATTAAGCTCAAGATTATTCTTTACCGGGATCCATTTTTCATAAACCTTATCAAAATTTATGCTTATCGTATCGGGATTAATTTCTACTATTGAAACATTTTGAGGGATATTTAATCTGTCACTTACAAATTGTCCGGTAGATATCCTGGAATCTTTTTTGATTTTTGTGATATCAAGACTATACTTAAGATCGCCTGCAAAAAGAATACTGATCAGATCCCATCCTTTTCCCTTTACTTTTACTTCAAGAGAATTTGGAATTTCCTCAACAAGAGCTTGTGAATTATTTGATCTCAGCTCCAATGGGATTGAGAAGTCAAGTGAATAACTTGAATTCAGATTTATATAAATCCATAGTGCAAAAGCAAAAATAAATGAAAGAAGAAACGTTTTGAAATTTTGATTCATAAAATATAAATATTTATCAATATTTATTAATGAGTTCTTTCCAGTTGGGATTTTTTAGCTCCGTTCGTAATGTACTGTGTACAAGTCTGTACTCACTCAGGGAATGCTGAAATTCAACAAAGACACATTCTGCACCACCTTCTACGCTATGATAATTCCATACTTCATAACTTTTAGTTTCAGCTTCAAACGGATGTCTGTCAACATCCTCAGGTTTGCCATATATAATATAAATCCTTCCTCTGTCAGTTTTCCATCCTTCCACGTATGCTTCTTTAAATTGTCTGTTGGCTTCATCTACCCTTTTAAGATATGCTATCCTTGTTTCAAGCACCTGAGTTTCAGGATTCAAATCCTGGGATTTCCAGAATTCATATAACAGTTTTTTCTTATCATTGAGATTAGTCATTTGTTCATATCTTTCCTTAAATTTCTTACTTGAAATATAATAAATCTTTTCATACTCATCTTCTATTTCTGCTTCAGATCTTGTTATAAATATACTTTTCAGATAATCATCACTCTCGGTGATTGTGCTTCCGGAACTGTTATCCTGATAAATAAAGAATTTTTTTTCTTTTGACAAATTTACATTTTTAGCACTGTCAGAAATAGTGACAACAAAGTTATATGATCCTCTGTCCAGAGAATCTATTATAATTGTTCCATAATCTGCCTTTGATTCATTTTTTCTGTTAACTCTTTTATCCTTTGATATGATTTTCTGATTATTGAGATTATAAACAGAATAATTAATTAAGTATTCATTTGAAATATTACTTTCTGTTAATCCATACAATTCAAAATAATAGTTCAGTTCATTCAGATTCATTCCATATAAAGCTGACGGATTTGGAACAATTTCAAGTGTATTTTTATAAAACGGACTTTTATTATTATCTGATTTTTTTATTGAACTTGCTAATTCTATATCACTGATAGTAACACCTGACATGGTTGAATTACCTGTTGAAATTTCCTGGTCAAAATTATCAGCTTTCAGAGAATCTGCAAAATCACTTCCCTTAATACTTAATCTGTAATTTCCTTTATCCAGAAGATAATTGATTTGTCCAATTAACTTTTGATCATTCCTGCCGGCTGTATCATTAACTACCGAAGGACTTTTAAATAAATTTGAATATATGATACTGTTATTTGAAAGGTTTGTAACATTTACATCTAATAATGCAGCTCCTTCATAGCTATTCCCATTCTGCTTATATAGCAGCGACTGCTGATTTACGGAATAATATATTTCCAGTATAAATTTTTCATCATCACTTTTGAATACAGAATAATCAAAATTAAAGAATATATCTTTCTGGCAGAAGCCATTGATATTCAAAATGAAAATCAAAACAATCGTTATAAATAATTTTAACATTTTAGTAATTTAACATTTTACATTTTCTGTTGATCAGTATTTCGATATAATTATTAAAAATTAAAAAGGTAATCAACGAATTGATTACCTTTTTATATTAACTTATTTCGTTATTTAATTTTGTACTTAGAATCCTAAAGTAATCGTAAAGTGCTGGTTGTCATCAAAGAAATTTTCCGAACCTTTATAAGCATAATCAAATCCGATGTTCATTGATCCGGCATTGTACAGTAACCCTGCGCCGAAAGTTAATCCGGAGAAAGCTCTGTCACTTGTATTATCCTGATCAACGAATTGATATCCGCCTCTGATGTATACCAGTTTATTGTAATTATATTCAGCTCCCAGGTTGTAATCATCTGAAGAAAAACTGTTTGCCTGGTATGTACCATTCAGCATTAAGTTATTCTTTTTGTCTAATCTGAAATCATAACTAAGTCCTAAAGAAAATGATGTTGGTAATTCAAAATCTTCAAGAATAATTGATCTTGGTTCCAGATTCTGTCCCGGAGCTGAACCTGATGGCGGATAGAACGACTCAAGGTCTGCACCCGTAAATGCCATTGCAGGTCCGAGATTCAGTAAAGCTACACCGAACTGTAAACCGGAGCCGATTACATTGTACTGAATTCCGAAATCAAACGCCACGCCTTTTGCAGATTCACGACTGATCTCTTCATAGAGTAATTTCATTGTTGTACCAAAAGCGATCCTGTCTGTCATATTCCTTCCGTAGGATAATCCTATAGTAAGATATGTAGGCGAGAATGTCTCACCCGTTCCGTCAGGACTGTTGGCTGTAGTCACTTCTATGTCTCCGAAGCTCATTGCTTTGACTGAGACACCGAAAGTTCCTACATTTGGTAATTTATATGCACCTGCAAAATAGTTAAGATCTATATCTGCAATGTACTTTTGATTGGAGAACATTACTTCTCCTGTCTTTGTGCTTAAATACGATAGTCCTGCAGGATTCCAGTAAATAGCATCCAGTCCTGTTGTTGTTGCAAGATTGGAGCCACCCATGGAAGTTCCTATAGAACCTACCGGAATAAGTAATTCCGCAGCAGATGACAGACCTATTTTATTTTTAGGACCGGCAACCAGGCAGTTACTTATAAGGGTTAGTGTTAGAAATATTGTAAAAACTATTTTTTTCATTTTTTTCTCCTTATTAAAAAACATTTAGTTTATTAGTATGCCTGCCCGAGAAAGGCAGGCATAGTAAAGTTTAATTAAAATGTATCTAGTCTCTCTTCAGGTGTAAATATTGCAACCTTCAGAGTTTTCACGCCAATGCTGCCTGCATCTACCACTATTATATACATTCCGCTCGCTACCGGAATCTGTGAAGCATTTTGCATATTCCATTTCTCAAGCGAATTGTTTGGATTCTGATTATTTCTTTGAATTGAATTTATTAAAGTACCGTCAAGTGAATAGATATAAATATTACACACCTGAGGTAGGTGACTGATATATATGAATCTGTCAAACGGATCTGTTTCCAGTCTGCTTGTTCCGTAATATGGATTCGGATAAGCGTTTACTTCGCTCAGATTATCCTGAGCTATTGTCTGATTGGCTATCTGAGTTCCGTTTACTGTCCATGCGTATTTTACAGGATATCCCGGTACAAAATTCGGTCTTGTGATCACATAAGGAGAAACAGTCAGAGTATCACCTGTAGTCCATGTCAATGGCGCTCCGTTTACTGTATTCCTTCTTGGAAGCCATGCATACATGATATCCATTGATGTAAATCCGTTAGCGCCTCCGGCAAGACCCGGGCTCTTTGCCTGGTAGATCGCAGCCGGTGTTTCTGAATATGATGAAGCCAGAATATATGTATATTCAAAGCCACCCAATTCTGATCCGTCAGGATTCCATGTTCCGCTTGCATCAGCATCAATAAATGCCACATTCAGTTTTCTGAGTGCGCCGCCTGATGAATCAAGGTTCTCTGCTGCATATACACTGAATGGAATGCTGACCATGTCTTTATATGGAGTAAGTGCTAAATTCGTGTCTGTTGTCAGTACGTTTACGTTATTACCATTTGCATATCTGTAAGCCATTGAGTTTTCGCCGAAAACCATTTTAATGGTTCTTAGCGGTCCGCCGTTTAGCATCGGATCATTTGCTCCGCCTGCCGGTGTAAAATTAGTTCCGTTTGCTTTCACTCTTGTAAATGAATTCCTGAATGACTGACTGTATGGCCAGCTCATTCCGAGACTTCTGCTCTGGAACTGTTTCTTGATTATTTTGGAACTGCTTAAGGATGCATTTGCTATTGCAGTTGTATCCGGTCCTGTAAACCATTGACTGTTTGCAGGTGAATATGTCCATGCTCCGGTGTTTGTTTTTGTAGAATCCGGATTTGCTTCAGATACAGGATCATTCTGATCCAGAACAATTCCCGAATCCTGTATGTTAATATGAACCATCAGGAATCCGTCAATTATTGAAGCAGTATCCTGTGTTCCGGTAAAATCTAATTGATTAGTTAATAATGTAGTGTTGGTACCTCCCATGTTTCTTTCAAGATTCCATACAGTCGAGCCATTGGCTTCACCATAATAGGAAACATATGTTGCTGAAAGCAATTCCAGAGGTGAAACCACTATTGGCATTGATCCGAGATCCATCTGATTAGTTGGAATCGTATCTCCTACATTATTATAGACAACAGTTCCCAGGGTTAAATTCTGAGGAACAACCTGCTGAATATTCGTAGATGTAATTGGTGACTCTGCAACTTTTGGAGCCGAGAAAGGACCGCCAAGTGAATCATAATAATATGCTGTTACTACAACTCTGTACTGTGATCCATTATAAAGCAATGTATTACCTTCATAATCTCTGTCCATTACAAAATATCTGGATATTCCATTATCTGAACCTTCCTGAACAACGGAATAAATATATGTACCATATTGAGTATTAAATACACTATCTAATATATCACCAACTCCATCCTTAATATCATATGTTGCCATCAATATTCTGTCGGCAGGTTCACTTCCTGTTGCCCCGGCTTTTATCTGATAGATATTGTAACCCTGGAATTTATAGACTCCACCTGATAATTTATTTACAATAGAAATCTTTTCAGCTGTATCACTCCATGACAAATAGATCTGTCCGTTACCCGGAGCATAAACTGATGTAGGTACTATCGGCGGTGAATTAGGAACCTGGAAATTATTATCAAAAATTCTTTGCGCAAGCGCATCTGTACTTTTTAACGAAGTAATACTTCCAAGATTGCTTGATCCTCTTGCAATGATCTGAGCAACTATGATAGTCTGTGTATCACCGGGATTCATGTCAAATGGTCCGGTGCTTTGCAGCCATCTTCCGTCATTCTGAGCAG
>JAGPCH010000066.1 GCA_018058125.1 Ignavibacteria bacterium
TGTGTGCCGATCGACTGTGCAGCATCTTCTATTACTTTAAGACCGTGTTTGGTTGCGATATCCATTATCATGTCCATTTCACAGCTCTGACCGTAAAGGTGAACCGGTAAAATTGCTTTTGTCTTTACAGTAATGAGAGACTCTATCTTTTCCGGGTCTATATTATATGTAACAGGATCGCAGTCAACAAAAACAGGCTTTGCATTTAATCTGCTTACGACACCCGCTGTTGCAAAGAAAGAATAAGTAGGCATGATCACTTCGTCTGCCGGCATTATATCAATAGCCATTAGTGCAATAAGCAATGCATCCGTTCCTGAAGATACTCCGATTGAATATTTACAATCGAGATATTCGCACAAATTCTTTTCCATAAGATCCACGTCAGGTCCGAGGATCAGATACTGTGACCGTGCAACTCTCAGCATTGCTTCTTCAGCTTCTGTCTTTATTGTTTCATACTGGGCTTTTAAATCTAATAACGGAACTTTCATTTATTTTTAATTTGAATAATTTTTAATACCTAATACCTATTACCTATTACTTATTACTTAACAAGCCTTCTTCCAATACTACTGTAATAAAATCCAAGCTTTTCCATCTGATTTAAATCATACAGATTTCTTCCGTCAAATATTACTTTTGCTTTCATGTTTTTAGTAACCTTTTCAAAGTCAGGTGTTCTGAAAACTGACCACTCTGTTGCAATGACAAGAGCATCTGCATCTTTGAGAGCATCATAATGATCTGTTACAAATTCAATCTTATCACCAAGCAACTTTTTAACATTTTCCATTGCTTCCGGATCATAAGCGGTAATGGAAGCTCCTTCATTTATTAATTTATCTATTATATATAATGCCGGTGCCTCTCTGATGTCATCAGTATCGGGTTTGAATGCAAGTCCCCATAAAGCGATCTTTTTTCCTTTGAGATCATTATTGAAATATTCCTTAATTTTCGGAACGATGACTGTCTTCTGCATCTCATTTATTCTCATCACAGAATCCAGAATTTCAAAATCATATCCGTATTGCTTGGCTGATTTATAAAGAGCGCTTACATCTTTCGGAAAACAGCTTCCGCCGTATCCAATACCCGGGAATAAAAATCTTTTACCGATCCTGGTATCATTTCCCATTCCTATTCTTACAAGATCAACATCAGCGCCTATCCTTTCACAGATATTTGCTATCTCATTCATAAAAGTAATTCTAGTTGCCAGATATGAATTTGATGCATACTTGGTTAATTCGGATGAACGCTCATCCATAAACACTATGGGATTTCCCTGTCTTACAAACGGCGCGAAAAGATCTTCCATCATCTTTCTTGCTTTTTCGGATTTCGTGCCGATGACGATCCTGTCCGGTTTCATGAAATCATCTACAGCAAGTCCTTCTCTTAAAAATTCAGGATTTGAAACCACATCAAATTCAATATCCGTATTTTTGGAAACTGCAGCCCGTACGAGCTCTGCAGTACCAACAGGTACAGTGCTTTTATTAACTATGACTTTATAGTTTGTGATAATTTTTCCCAGCTCATCAGCAACTCCCAGTATGTAGGAAAGATCTGCCGAACCGTCCTCTCCCGGAGGAGTTGGCAGTGCAAGGAAAATTATGTCAGCGTGATCTGTCGCTTCTTTAAGGTTTGTAGTGAATTTTAATCTGCCCTCAGATACGTTCCTTTCAAAATATGTATCCAGATCGGGTTCGTAAATAGGCATTATGTTGTTCTTCAGTTTTTCAACTTTCTCAATGTTATTATCAACACATATAACATCATTACCTGTATCAGCGAGACAGGTTCCTGTAACAAGACCGACATAGCCGGTTCCAACTATAGCTAATTTCATTTATTAAAATATTTCCTTTCTTTTATAAATTTAAATTTTGAGTGTTATATTTCTATTTTAGTATAAATTAAAATCAGTTTTCTGCTACAATTCCTTCGGAAAGTCTGTAACTCTTCTTAGATTTTTCACAATATGCAATTCCCTCTTTATCAAATTCTAGTCTTACTCCTGCTTCACTTACCCAGCCTTTTATTTTTCCCGGGTTTCCGGTTATTAATGCAAAATCAGGTACATCTCTTGTGACTACTGCTCCGGCTCCTATGAGAGAATGCTTACCAATTGTCACTCCGCAAACTATAGTAGCATTCGCTCCAATCGAAGCGCCTTCCTTTACTAAAGTTTTTGAATAAAATTCTGAACCTCTCTGCGGGTATTTGCATTTAGGCAAAAGGATGTTAGTGAAAACCATTGACGGTCCGCAGAAAACATAATCTTCCAGTGTTACACCTTCATATACAGAAACATTATTTTGTATCTTACAAAAATTTCCGACTGATACATTGTTCCCGATATTAACATTCTGACCAAGCGTACATCCTTCGCCGATGACTGCAGCTGATTGAATATGTGAAAAATGCCAGACAGAAGTTCCATTTCCTATTTTAACATTTTCATCAACAATAGCTGTAGGATGAACTTTGAAGTCGGACATTTATAAGTTAAAAGTTAAAAGTTAATATTTAAAAGTTGAATTCTGTAACTTTCAAAAATTATTAAAATCATTTTATCATATCTTTCTGCGCGCGCTCGAGTGTCTCCAATACTTCAATTGCATTCTCACCGTCAGTTCGGGGTGTTATGTTGTTTTTAATACAATCCGCAAAATGACTCTGTTCGATCTCAAGCGGCTGAGTTGTGTCAAATTCAATATTCTCAAAATCAGCATCTTTCTTTACCGGTAAACCATCTATAATTTCAAATCCTTTTTTAAAATACTGAAGTTTATTTTCTGATAAGGTATCTTCGAAAACCATCATCGCCTTATCGCCAATTACTACCAGTCTCTGCTCTTTAAAAGGATGAAGCCAGCTTACATAAATATGGGCATGCACATTACCTTTAAAATTCAGATAAGTAAGAGTTGTATCCTGAATTCCATCCTGTACGAAAATTGCACCTGTAGCCGACACTTCTTCAGGAATGCATCCTGTCAGAAACTGTATTACCGAAATATCATGCGGAGCAAAACTCCATAATATATTTTCTTCCTTTCTTATGTTTCCCAGATTGAGCCTGTTGCTGTATATATACTGAAGCTTACCAAGCTTACCGCTGTCTATATATTCTTTCAGTTTTAATATTGCAGGATGATAAAGCAGCAAATGCCCGACCATTAGAATAAGACCTTTTTCTATAGCAAGTTTGTTCAGAACTTTTGCTTCAGATGAATTCAATGTAATTGGTTTCTCAACCAAAACATTTTTCCCGGCATTTAGTATTTTCATTGTGATCTCAAAATGAGATTCAGCCGGAGTAGAAACTATCACTGCATTAATTTCAGTATCGGATAAAATGACATTTATATCCGGAGTGAATTTAATATCTTCGGATATAAGTTCTACTCTCTCCTTAGAATCCGGTCCACTATCTGCGCAATATTTTAAATCCTTCCCGAACAATTTGTATGCAGTCTTTACATGGTTCATTCCCCATTTACCGCAACCGATCACTGCTATGTTTATTCCTGACATTTCAATACTTTTCTAATCAAATTTTTGTACCTAATACCTAATACCTAATACCTAATACCTAATACCTAATACCTAATACCTAATACTTTACTTAAGCTTTAAACAACTTCTTACCTTTGAATTTCTTAAAAGCATTTCGCGAATCCACAATGATCTTTGCACTGTCATATATCATTTTGTGATCATAATATGAATGATCAGTAGAAAGTAAAACCAGATCATACTTAGCTATATTTTTTTTATTTAAAGGAACAGACTTCTTTTTAAACTCATACTTTCTGAGCTTAGGTATCATTGTTACATATTCATCATTATAATCGACAGTAGCACCTTCATCCTGAAGCAGCTCGATAAGTTTAAGAGAAGGGGATTCTCTCAGATCATCTATATCTTTTTTATATGAAAGCCCGAGAATAAGTATTTTAGATCCTTTAATACATTTCTTGTTCTCATTAAGAGCATGATTAACTTTATGAACAACAAATTCCGGCATGGCTGTATTTATTTCTCCGGCAAGCTCAATGAACTTGGTAGAAATTTCATACTCTCTGGCTTTCCATGTAAGATAAAACGGATCGATAGGAATACAATGTCCGCCGAGACCGGGTCCAGGGTAAAAAGGAGTATATCCGAAAGGCTTAGTGGATGCAGCTTCAATAACTTCCCAGACATCTATTCCCATTTTATCAAACACTACTTTTAATTCGTTTACGAGAGCTATGTTTATGGATCTGAAAATGTTTTCAAGCAACTTGGCAGACTCTGCAGCTTTGGTGGAAGATACAGGTACAACTTCAACGATCACTTTTTCATAGATCAGTTTTCCAATCTCTGTACATTTTTTAGTAACACCTCCGAGTACTTTTGGAATAGTTGCTGTCGAATATTTTTCGTTATTCGGATCTTCTCTTTCGGGTGAAAAGCAAAGATAAAAATCTTTACCGACCTTCAGACCTTTCGATTCAAATATTTTGAGAAGTATCTCATCGGTAGTCCCGGGATAGGTAGTACTTTCCAGTGAAATGAAATGTCCTTTACGGATATATTTCCCTATCGTCTCTGCTGTATTTACGACATAGCTCATATCAGGCTCACGATTAACATTCAAAGGAGTCGGCACGCAGATAATTATGGCATCCACATCTTTTAATCTTTTAAAATCAGTTGTGGCTGTAAGTGTTTTTTGATTTACCGTGTCTTTGATTTTTTCAGACGGAATGTGTTTAATGTATGATTTTTTTTCTTTTAAGATCTTATTTATCTTAAATTCATCAAGATCAAAGCCTACGACCTTAATCCCTTTTCCGGCAAATTCCAAAGCAAGTGGAAGTCCTACATAACCAAGTCCTATGATGCCGACTGAAAATTTATTTTCAGTAACTTTATTTTTTAAATCCAAGTATTTCCCTTCTGATAATTTTTAATTTTTATGTTAAATATTAAGATTGAATGTCAATTAATTTTTAAATTTTTGTTGTCTTTTCGGTATCATTGGAATGTTTTAATTTTCCACTAGAATTAGACTTCCCTTCAGATCGTGAATAGTAATAGTAATAATTATAATAATATCCGTAAGCGCTTTTATAACTGAAATTGTTAAATACAACTCCAAGAAAGTTATGCTGATCAATGCTCATTAGTTTTTCGCATGTTCTGTAAAACGCATCAGCCGGTGTTTTACCCGCTCTAAGTACGAGTATCGTACCGTCTGCAATCCTGAATAAAATTTCAGCATCAGTTACCGAAATAAAAGGAGGGGAGTCAATAATGATATAATCATAAATTCCTTTTAGCTTTTCAAAGAAAATTTTCATTTGTTTCGATCCTAATAGTTCGGATGGATTCGGTGGAATTGTTCCGCTTGTTATAACATCAAGATTCTTTAAACCTGATTCTCTTGTAATTTCATCAAGAGTCGCATTCGAAAATAAATAATCACTTAATCCGGGAAATCTTTCTATTTCCATAAGACTGTGAACTCTGGGTTTTCTAAGATCGCAATCTAGAAGTAATACTTTTTTGTCGGTCTGAGCAAGACTTCCTGCTAGATTAACTGAAATAGTAGTCTTACCTTCAGAAGGCACTGAGCTTGTTAGTAAAATTGTCTGAATCGGATTTTCGCCCAATTTTGAATATTCAACTCTTGTACGTAATGCTTTGAATGCTTCAGCCGCAGGCGACTTCGGATTGTTCATTACAATAAATTCATGCTGTGGGATCTTGTTCTTCATCTCATCAATTGTAGGGATCCAGGACAGCACTCCTATTCCTCTGTTTTCTATCTCATCAGGACTCTTTACCGTATGGTCAAAATAATTTCTTGCAAATGCGAATCCAAGACCAGAAGCCAGACCCAGAAGAACTCCCATGAATACTAGTAAAACTCTGTTTGGTTTTGATGGTCTTGCAGCTTCTATACCCGGTGCAATGACAAGAACCGTTCCGAGTTTGATTCTTTCATTTATCTTTGCTTCCTGAAATTTTTCTTCAAGTATAAGATATAATTTTTCTGTTGCTTTCCTTTTCCTTTCAAGTTTTGCAAATTCTATGCTTTGTGAAGGTAATTTTGAAAACTGATTTTCATAATTGTTAAGCATACCTGACAAAGTGTTAAACTTTGTCTGATAAGACTGTACACCAACATCAGCGTCAAGAAGCTTCTGAGCAATGACCCTTCTTTCTTCAGGAGTTCCTGAAAATAAACTATTTTTTATAGATTGAAATTTCAGATCAAGAGTCTGCTGCAATGGCTCTATTTTCTTATTGTATTCTCTGAGAGTTTTTTCCCTTAAAGCTTCATCATTTGGTATAGATGCTTCAATGTCTCTTTTGGATTCAAGCTCAGCAATATCTGCCTGAACTTCGTTAATATATAGTTCATCAACTTTACTTTTCACATAATCAACTAAAGTAGGGTCAATTCTTTTAATTTCTTCAGACAGACTCTGATATTCTCTTTCCTTTGCATTAAGTTCTATGCTGGCAGCATTCTTCTGAGCTTCAAGCTGCGAAATATTATCAACAAGATTTTTAACCTGAGCATCAAGTAAAATTAACCCTCCGTTTTGCTGATAGGCTTCTATATCATTTTCGGAACGCGTCAGATCCTGATATTTATTTTCCTTTTCTTCCTGTAAATATCTTGTAAGATTTGTTAGCTCTTCTCTGGACAGGTCTAATGAAAAATCCTGATATACCCTTGAATACAAATTTGCAGTGAGCATAGCTTCATATCTTGCCGGGCTTTCTACTACAATATCTACAATATCAAGACCTCTTTTCTGATCTATCTTTACTATAGCAGTTAATATATCTGCCAAAGCTGTTACGGAGATCAATTCGGAATTATTTTTACCGCTCTGATTAAAAATATAATAGAATTTACTTTTATCCTGATTTATCTTGAATGAATCGAGTAGGTTTTTTGCAACGTCTTCCCTGATTTTGTAACTTTTTAGAACTTCAATTTCATTTGAAATGTATCTGTCGGTAATAAAATCCTGGAATTCAGGTATAAGACTTGAACTTAAGACACTTCCCTGAGGACGGTTAATCTTAATTGTAGCAGAAGATCTGTAAATATCCTTCGCATAAAAAACATATATAACAGTTAAAATGATAAAAATCAAAGTGATGATTATTACGGGTAGTATATTAGCT
>JAGPCH010000067.1 GCA_018058125.1 Ignavibacteria bacterium
TGTTGATATATTTACACCTGCCTGAGTAGTGTTGTTTTCACCATTATAGATCGCAGCAGGAGCACCTCCGGATTCAGCATTAACGATCCAACCTTTCTGACCTCTGATCCTTCTTACTTCTGAAGCATGTCTCGCTTCGACCGAATGAATCTGTAGCGCTGCAGTTAATACAGCGCTATTCCCCATTAGATTACCTGCCTGACCTTTATAAGCACGTACGCCTGTGTCCTCAAAAGCCTGTGAAATAGTAAGGAAAGTTGCATAGTCAGTAAAAACATTCGGATATGTTCCTCCCGCAGTAAAGTCGAATAAAGGCTGAGCAATAGGCGTACCGTTTAAATCCTGAATTGTTTGTCTCAAAACCGTAACGTGTGCAGTTTCATGCTTGCCGATTTGTAAAAATACAGGTCTGTCACTCGCAGGTATCAAGCCCCCTGCAGCAAGACCCTGCACATAAAATTGAGCTTCAAGATATTCAAGAGTTAATGCAAAATTAAGAGTATCTATTACTGTTTGACCTGATTGCGCAGAAGCTGTCCTGGATAACACTGATAAACCGAACATTACAGGTAATGAAGCCATAATGGCTTTAATTCCTTTATCTCCGGCTTTATTCAGTATTTCTCTTCTTGATACCGGAATATCCGGAAACTTTATATCGGTAGTGCTTAGATTATTTAAACTGTTTAATAATTTGGTGATTTTCATAATATTCTCCTTATGCTAAATTATTAGCTGAAATTTTAGTTGATAAAAAACCATTAGCGGCTTGAATTACCTGGCTCGGTAGCATTTGCCTGTCAAGACCGGAAGTATCTATTACATCATCACCGGCAAAATCCGGCGATCGTGGATTAAGCAGATCCCGGATCGCTGCGGCATGTCTAGCTTCTACTGAGACTATTTTTCCCGCAAGTACCAGATAATCAGGGTTTACAATAAGATAAGCTGCACCGTTGTATGCAGCAACACCCAAATCTTCAAATACTTTAGCAGTTCCTAAAACACTGCTCCTGCTGGAAAAGTCTATTGAACTGAAATCAACATCAAGAGAAGCAATTGCGCTGCCACCGAGAGCGGCTTTGAAAAACTCTCTGTGCGCAATTTCGTGTTCTCTTATATCAGTTAAAATCTGTTGTTCCTCAGAAGTTGCACCATTATAAAAAGAACTTACCACTTTCACATAAAAAGCTGCTTCAAGTTGCTCCAGAGCATACGCGTAGTTCAATACTCCTGTATCTCCGCTACCAACGTCAATGGCAGATGCGCCGGGAGTAATCATATTGTCATCATCACTGCAGGCTTGAAGTCCAATTGTAAGGGCTGCTGCTGTCATTCCAGAAAACAATAGGAATTTTCTCCTGCTCACCGGAGAACTTATAATTCCTTTTACATTATTCTCTGAGTCTTTTGGTTTGATTTTTATTTCATTCATAACATATTCCTTTCAGTTTTATTTGTAATTTTTTTACATATGATTGAATAACTATTTTAGTTACGGCAAATATTAAAAAGCGGATTTTTTAATTATTAAAGTTTGTATTTAATTTTATCTGCCAGCAAACTTTTCTGTCCTTAAATTTTTATGAAAAGCAGAATCGTGCTTTTAAAAATAAAGAGTATAAAAATTTTCAAACCCTTTTATTTAATTGTGCAGTAATCATATTCTGTGTTTATGAATGAAATGCAATGTATAAAACATAAAAAATTAAATATAAAAATGAATATTGTTTTTAATTATTAAGTGAATTAAGTTTTGACAAATAAAATATACGGAGTTAATCATGAATGACGAAAATAAAAATAATAAGAACAATCCGGATAAACTGCTAACAGGAAATCCAAAGGAAGATGATAAAAAGAAAGACATTCAGAACATTCAGGAAGAAATAGAAAAAGACCTGCGGGAAAATCCTAAGTATAATGTCTTCTTTGAAAAATACCACCCAAACTCGAAAGATCTTTTTATTGATTCGTATAAATGGAAAAAGTCAGACTGGCTGAAGTATGAGGATATCTATTTAAATTCAGAAGAAGAGGCTGTCTTTAAATATAAAGTTATGGCAGAAGAATGTCTCTGGCAGATACAGCAGAAAAAACTGTTTGATCTGCAGTGTCAGTGGCGTGCAGAGAATATTGTAGTTAAGGAAATCCGGTTCACCGGAGATTTTATGAAGTGGGAAAGGAATATCAGAAATTGTTCCTTCATAGAGCCTATAAGTGAAGATGAAGTTGAATTGTATAAGGAATATATTTTATCGGATGATTTTGAAAGATTTTATTTTGAATCTGACATTGACTGGCAGAATTATTATGAGATAAAAAGGAATTTTCATTCGGAAGATAATTATGATGAGTTTAGTGACGGACATTATCCCGAATGGTATCAGTATTATGACAGCAGATACGGAACTTCACAGTTTTTGAATCTGCCAGATATCAGAGGAGAAAAAGAAAATTCTTATAGTACTGCCTATCATTTAAACAAAGGCATTGAACTTGAAAATGAAAAAAAGAAGAAAATCGCTGACGGAACTTACAAGGAACAGATCTACGATAAACGCTCTTATGCAGGAGCATATGGAGAAGTTCTTGAAGAATTCGTAATGAACTTTGAGAATGAAAAGATTCAGAGATTGTACAGGGCTGATCTGGCTATGCCAATGGAAATTGAAGATGATGAGGAATTGTACAGATCGCTAACTACTCTGATCGAAGCAAAGGAAAAAATAGAAATGAATTTTGCAGAAGACTGGAGAAGCGCAATTATTAATACTGCCAGACAATACGAAAATTCGAAAATCTATGAATGCTTTGACAATGTGTATAATGACTATCTTCAGAGAAAACAATTGGGGATATCATATGACTATACGGAAGATAAGTCCCTTGAGAGAATGTATGTGCATTCGAAAAATATTATACTAGCCGGAAGGAAAATCAAAGGGGAACCTGAAGATTTTAATTTTTAGAATTATTATTGTGAATGTTTTTATTGATAGACCATAAATTGAATTAATGAACGAGCTTTTTGTCAATGTTGCAATAAACCTGCCTGTAGATTCACTTTTTACATACAAGATCCCTGCTTATTTATCTGAGACTGCTGAACCCGGAAAGAGGGTACTGGTCAATTTCGGAAAGAAAGTGCTTACGGGGATTATTGTAGAAAAAATAAATTCAACAGACCTTAAGCGTGTCCGGGATATTAAATCTGTTGTAGACAAGGAGATTGTAATTACAGATGAAATGATCAGATTCTGCCGCTGGATATCGGATTATTACGTATCGCCGCTGGGAGAAGTGATCTTTTCTGCTATCCCCGGGCATATTAATACCCGATCGGAGATACATTATAGCCTGAGCGATGATCATGAGGAAAAATTAAATGAACTTAAAAAAGTTAATGAAAAGGAAGAGATATTAATAGATGTTATAAGATTGCTCGAAGCTGACAAAAGACCGGGAATGACAGCAAAGCAACTGGCTTCCAGATTAAACCTGAAAGACATTTCAGCTCAATTAAAGAAATTAGCGGAAACAGGAATAGTTGTTACAGGCAATCTTTACTCAAAACCTACAGGAGAAAAATTAATAAAAGTCGTTAAAAAAAACTTTAAGGAAGAAGATATAAGCCTTTTAATTAAAGAACTTAAACTTCGTTCGAAGAAGCAGATTCTTGTCCTCGAATTGCTTACCGGAAGAGATACTATTGAATATTCGGAACTGAAAAAAACAACTGACATTTCGTTAACCTCTCTGAGGTCTCTTGAAGAAAAAGAGCTTTTGAAGATAAGTGAAGTAAGAGTTCACAGGGATTCTGAAGGTATATTTACAGAAGACTCGAAAGAGTTTGATTTAAATAATGATCAGAAAAATGCGATTGAATCAATTAATAAAAGCATTGAGGAAGAGGCATTTAAAGTTTATATGCTGCACGGAGTTACCGGCAGCGGTAAAACAGAGATCTATATTGACATCATAAGAAAAGTTTTAAAAAAAGGAAGGACTGCAATTGTATTAGTGCCTGAAATTTCTCTGACTCCTCAGCTTATTCACCGATTCCGCAATGTGTTTGGAAGTAAAGCCGGAGTAATTCACAGTAAATTATCACCCGGAGAAAGACTGGATACATTTGACAGGATAGTAAATGGTTCTTTTAAGATAATAATAGGAGCAAGGTCAGCATTGTTTGCGCCATTAAAGAATATCGGAATAATAATAGCAGATGAGGAACATGACAGTTCATATAAACAGGAAAATTCCCCGAGATACAACGGCAGGGATTCTGCAATATACAGAGCAAAGTTAAACAATGCTGTGATGGTTCTGGGTTCGGCGACTCCATCAGTTGAGTCATACCATAATGCGCTTTCCGGAAAATACGAGCTTATAAGTTTGCCGGAGCGGGTATCCGGAACAACTATGCCGGATATTAAGATAATTGATCTTTTAAAAAGGGATAAAGAAGATTTTGACAGATCAAAGCTGGACTTTTTTGATACAATAGATAAAGTTAAGATAAGATTTTTATCCAAAGAACTTATATTTGAGATCGGGGAAAGGCTTTCAAAAGGTGAGAGTACAATTATACTTCAGAACAGGAGAGGTTATCATTCATATCTTGAGTGTATAGAATGCGGGAATGTGGAAATGTGCACGAGATGCAGTATCTCTCTTACATATCATAAAGGAATTGACACACTGAAATGTCATTATTGCGGATTGGTCAAAAGATACACAGGAGTTTGTTCTGAATGTAAATCCAGCAAACTCATTCCGAAAGGAGCCGGCACAGAGAGAGTTGAAGAGGAGCTGCAGAAAATTTTCCCTACTGCCCGGATAAAGCGATTGGATTCAGATTCCATAACTTCCGGTAAAATGTATCAGCAGATATTAAAGGATTTTTATGATAAGAAAATAGACATACTTACCGGGACACAGATCATTTCAAAAGGACTGGATTTTCCGGATGTGACGCTTGCGGCTGTTGTGAATGCAGATCTTGGATTGCTGACTCCGGATTTCCGCGCGACCGAAAGGACATTTCAGATTCTCACACAAATATCCGGAAGAAGCGGGAGAAGTGCTAACAAAGGTGAGGTTATAATTCAGACAAACCATTCCGAGTTTGATGTATTTAATGATGTTAAGAATCATGATTATAAAAGATTCTATGAAAATGAGATCAGGATCCGTGAACAGTTGAACTATCCGCCGTTCAGCAGACTTGTAATAATTGAAACAAGATCTGAAGACAAGCTGCTTGCAGAGTCAAAGATAAAAGAGTTATACAATTTTGTAAAAAGCAGGGATAAAAATTTATTTCTGGAAATACTTCCTCCTATACCTCCGTTATTTTCAAAACTAAAAGACAACTACAGATTTCATCTGATAATAAAATCCTCTAAAGAGAAAGACATATCAGGAAGATACCTGAATACTATTCTAAAAAATGCAAAAACTTATTCAAAGAAAAACTTTCCGGGGAAGGTGAGTGTGACAATTGATGTAGATGCAGTCAACCTGCTTTGATTAGGAATTTAAAAGATTTTTGATTTTGGATTTTTGATCTTTGATTTTGCATCTTTGAATTTTGATTTGGAAATTGGAATTATTTATAACCTATGCTTATTGAGAAATCCCAAATCAAAAATCCAAAATCCCAAATCGAACAAGTACCCCTGCAAGGATTTGAACCCTGACTAATGGTTCCGAAGACCATTGTGCTATCCATTACACCACAGAGGCAATTTTAATTATAAATTTAAGAATTACGAATTTAGAATTACGAATTTAGAGTTACGAATTTAGAAATTTAGAATTCAAGATTAAAGTTAATTGCATCAGAGAAATGTAAACCGCCAAACATCTCATGCCGGCATTCTCCGGACTTACAAATATCATTTACAATATTAATACCGCTATTCCGCCAAATCATACCAAATTTAGTTTAATATATGAGAAAACTTATTCGGCTTATTTTAAGAAAACTTTTTACTAAAATATTCGATCAGGTTTCATTTTACTAAATAATTAATTACTTGAAATTTTACATTTTATTGAATTTTGTATAATCTAAGAATAATTTTATTATTATTATGTTAGAATTTTGTTAGAATATTGTTAGAATTTTGTTAGAATATTGTTAGAATATTTTTTAATTTTGAAATAATTTTTTATTGAATTAAAACCGAAAGGAGGATCCTTGTAATTCTATTTGCAATAAAGTTATATTGTAACATTGTTATTTTGTAAAAATCATTTGATTCAAATTAATTTTTCTACTAAAACTTAAAACAAAATTAAAAATGAAAAAAATTTACATTGCTCTATTTACAGTTTTCTCCTTTGGGCTTTTTTTAGGATTTACAAACAGCGACAATCCTAAAAACGGATCCAAAACTTTTAACGGTTCTGAACAGATTGTTAAGAATTCAGAACAAGTATCAACTGACAATAACAATAATCCCGTTACTACAAACGGTGCTATTTATTATAGTGATGACTTTGACGGTGCAAATGATACCACAAGTTTAAAAGCAAGAGATTATCTTGTATATTACAGAGGAACTGGAGCACAGGGAGTTGCCGCAACATGGTTTCAGGGAAACAGCACAGTTTTTAATGCTTTTAACGGTCCATCAACAGGATATGTAGCCGCAAATTATCAGGTAGTGGGAGGATTAAACAATATTGATTCATGGCTTGTACTTCCTGACCTGACAGTATTTGCCGGTGATATTATCCGATTCCAGTGTCGTTCTGTAACAAGTAATCCGTTTCCGGATTCTGTAAGAGTTATGTATAATGATCAGGGTGGTACAACTCCGGAAAGCGCCGGCTGGGTAGAGCTTGGAAGATTCCTTGCAACTCCAAGCGGTAGCTGGGAATTAAAATCATTTGTAGCGCCTTCATTCGGTACGAATACCAGATTTGCCATAAGATATAATGTTGTCGATGGCGGACCTTTAGGTGATAATAGTAATTTTATTGGAATAGATGCTTTGGAAGTTGAAGGACAAGGTCTTTTACCTGTTGAATTATCAAGTTTTGTTTCAGTTGTAACTAACAACGATGTAACTTTAAACTGGTCAACTGCTTCAGAAACAAACAACTCCGGTTT
>JAGPCH010000068.1 GCA_018058125.1 Ignavibacteria bacterium
ACATCCGATCTTACAAGATCCCGGACTTCTTTATATATTTCCCCGTTTTCAAAATTACCAAATGCTCTTAATATACCGGCTTTGAATTTATAGTCATCCGTATTTTCATATGCTCTGAATAGTGTATTTTTACTTTCATCTCTGAATATCAGCGACATAGATATAGCAAGAGCTTCTTTTTGTCTCCATGACAGGAGATCTTTTGGTTTGAGAGAATCAAATGAATAATTAAATTCATCATACATTTTTTTTGATAAAGATCTTACATTTTCATTTTTGGATTTATTTATATCCCTGAAAAAATTTCCAAGTACACTTAGCCCTGTCAGACCGATAAGTTCATTTTCATCTCCAATGCCGTCGCTGATGACAGAGTAAAGATGATCTGTAAGCTCTTCAAGTGAATCGAGATTATAATTTAAAAAAGAATTAAACATGTTCACTTTGACTCTCCAGTCTTTTTCGGAAGCATAATTCTCAAGAGTATACATAAGCAGCAGATTATCCTGAAGTTTTCCAATTGCATTATAAGCCCACATCCTGGTCTGAGTATCCTTTGATTCTGCTAATGTATAGATTTCATCTTTAGCAGGTTCCAGTAATTCTTTATCTCCAATTCTCCAGAAAGCAAACGCAATGTTTCTCTGAGTAATTGTGTCCTGAATATTTGCCATTTGCTTAAGAGCATCAACGGAATTTTCATTTTTAATATTTCTCAATGCATATCTTGCTATCGCCATAGACAGAGCACGGTATATTACTTTTGCATCAGCATCAGAATAATTCCGAGTGGATATATTTTTGATCAGATTATTTAAATTAGTCTCATCACCGGTTTTTCCAACAGAATTTATTATTTCAGGATAAGACGGGATAAGATATGGTTCCGGACTATCAATCATCCCATTAAGATATTCATTGCTTTCTGCACAAAGCGTCTGTCCAAGATAAAATGCATATTCATTTAAAAGATCATAGTCGATTTCTCCGTCTAAAAATTCAGCAACAAATGACTGCGTTTTACTGACACTTGTCGTATCACTAATGTTTGCCAAAGCATACAAAGCCATGAATCTGATATCATTATTCTCTGAAGAATTTAAAAACTTTATCAGCTCTTCATTATTCCCTGATGTTCTTTTATCCTGGAGAGTAAGGATCTCTTTTTGTTTATCCGATAAACTCTGGGATTGGCTATAGATTGGAATGGAAAAGTTTATTGTTATAAATGTTAGAAGTAAAATTAATTTCATTAGAATTATAGGTTGAGAATACATATTTTAAAAAACTGATTGAACTTATGCAATGAATGTTTCAAATATAAAGAATTTAGTCTTAAAATTAAAATCATACTAATAATTTGCAAGAAAGATTTATTTTGAAGTTAACATTTGCTATATGTTCAAAAACTTTTATCACTTTTCCTTGACTAAAGTCAAACCTGCTTTAATGAATATTTTTTAATTTTGTATAATTATGATAAACAAATTCATTAAATATACCAGTCCTCCAAAAAACTGGAAAATACCGGTTATACTTATAAGCGGTATTTTAACCGGACTGATTTTATTGGTTTTGCATGTAGGTAACGCAACTTCATATTTATCAGATGATCCGGAGACATGTATCAACTGTCATGTAATGTTCCCTCAGTATGCTTCATGGAGAGCCAGCGCCCATTCGCAAAAAGTTACTTGCAATGACTGTCATGTACCGCAGGATAATATATTCCGGAAATATTACTTTAAAGCTTCCGACGGCTTGAGGCATTCTACAATGTTCACATTACGATTGGAACCTGAAGTAATCATGATCAAGAGCGCAGGCGCAGATGTTGTTCAGGAAAATTGTAAAAGATGTCATTCATCTCTTATTGATCATGTGTATCTGAAAAGTAAAAAATCCGATGATGAAATAAAGTGCTGGTCTTGTCACGAAGAGACGCCTCACGGCACTGTCAGCAGTCTGTCTTCTTTTCCTAACGTAAATGTTCCCGGACCAAAAAACCTTGTTCCGGACTGGATTAATAAAAATTTAAATAAATAACTATAGTAAAGAATCATGAAAAAAATTACAGAATTAGTTTCCGCAAAACCCTGGCTTGGATGGGTTTTTTATATCGGTTCGGTATTAATTGTATTTCTTATAGGATTACTTGGAAGTTCTATTATAGAAAGAAGAAACGAAGCAAATTTAATAATTCAGAAAGTTAAACCAATAGCTGACTGGGAGCCGAGAAATGAAAAATGGGGAGAGAATTATCCGCTTGAATATGAATCTTATATAAAGACTTTAGACACAAATTTTGCCAGTAAGCACGGCGGCTCAGCGAAAGTTGATATGCTCACAAGATATCCCGAGCTTGTTGTGATCTGGGCTGGATATGCATTCTCAAGAGACTACAATCAGGGAAGAGGTCATTACTATGCAGTCAATGATGTGAGGAAAACTTTAAGGACAGATGTCCCGCAGCCCAGCACCTGCTATGCCTGCAAAAGCACTGATGTACCGAGAGTTATGAATAAAATGGGTATAGCCGAATTTTATAAAAAACCATTCAAGGAGATGGGCGGGGAAATTATTAATGCGATCGGCTGTCAGGATTGTCATGATCCGAAGACAATGAATCTCAGAATTACAAGACCTGCTCTGATCGAAGCATTTCAGAGACAGGGGAAAAATATTGAAGATGCATCTCATCAGGAAATGAGATCACTCGTCTGCGCTCAGTGTCATGTTGAATATTATTTTAAAGGTAAAGAAGAAAAATATCTTACGTTTCCA
The DNA here is from genome assembly GCA_018058125.1 of Ignavibacteria bacterium. Classification (GTDB taxonomy): domain Bacteria; phylum Bacteroidota; class Ignavibacteria; order Tepidaquicellales; family Tepidaquicellaceae; genus JAGPCH01. The sequence goes on from JAGPCH010000068.1 coordinate 2,785, forward strand.
TGGGATGACGGTACAACAGTTGAAGAAATGGAAGTCTACTATGACAGCATAAATCATGTTGATTTTGTAAATACGATCAGCCGGACACCTGTATTAAAAGCTCAGCATCCTGATTATGAATTATTCAAAACCGGTATTCATTATGAAAGAGGAGTATCCTGCGCCGAATGTCATATGCCGTATAAGACCTCAGGCGGAGTTAAATTTACTGATCATCACATTCAAAGTCCTTTGAATAATGTTGCGAACTCATGTCAGGTTTGTCATAAAGAGCCTGAGATAAACCTTGTCAACAATGTCTATGACAGACAGGATAAAGTAATGCAGCTTTCCAAGATCGGTCTGCACTCGCTTACCAAAGCACATATTGAAGCTAAAGCTGCCTGGGATGCCGGAGCTACTGAAGAGCAGATGAAACCGGTTCTTGCGCTGATAAGACAAGCTCAGTGGAGATGGGATTTTGTTGCCGCAAGTCACGGCGGAAGTTTTCATGCTCCTCTGGAATGCGCAAGGATTCTTGGTACCTCAATAGAAAAATCCGAACAGGCAAGAGTGTTACTTTCAGCTTTACTCACAAATCTGAATGTAAAATTACCGGTTCCGATGCCCGATCTTTCAACCAAAGAAAAAGCGCAGCAATATATCGGACTCGATATTGACAAAATGCTTGAGAGTAAGAAAGTCTTTCTTGAAACTGTTGTGCCTGCTTGGGATAAAGAAGCAGAAGAAAGACATGACAAGATGGATCAGGACTACAATAAATAATTTACTGATCCGTAATACTGATCTTCTGTATTTTCTTATGGATATCGTTCAGCTCCATAAGAGCAGCAGATCCATACCATGGTATAAGTTCCATAACAAGCACACCGGCCTGTATAGCAGGATCGGTCTCTGTAAGCTTCTTAGCTTCTTCGACTGTTGTGACATCAAAAATATATATTCCGCGAATGTCCTGATCATTGCTCATAAACGGTCCTGCCAGTACCAGCACACCTTCTTCAGCAAGTCTTATGATATTTTTAAGATGTTCCATCTGAAGTCTCTGAGATTCTTCTTTATTCTCAGAAGACACTTCTCCGGATCTGAGAAAAGCCATAACGTAAGTTTTCATACCGTAATCATCAGCACCGAGTTTTTGAGCATAGGAAGAATCATACCCAGATCCAGTCTGATCCTGATCTGTCTGTGACAATGAAAAATTAGCAGCAAATGATATTAGAATAAAACAAAAAACGGATAATTTAAAATACATGTTTTAGTAATTTATTTGTAAAATTTTAGTATTAATATAAGTACAATATCCATATAATTCAAATCGCATTTATAGTGTTTTAAATTTTTTAATTTCCTAACCCAGTAATTTTATTATCTCGTCTCTGCACACTCTTGTTTATTAAGCACCTGTATATTCAAAATTTTGTATACAATAATTTTTAATATCTTTTCAGATTAAAATTGTAATTAAAATAAATTCTAACTACATTTTTAAAATTTTTTTTATTGAATATCCTTGGATAAACTTATGTTTTAACAAAAGTTAAATAAATTTATTATAAAGATATATCTTTTAATTCAATTCGGTCTGCATGTTTAACTATCTGACCGGAATTATTTATTAACCAAAAAACATAAAGGAGATTTAAATGAAAACAATCTTTACCGCAATACTTGTTGTATTAACAAGTCTGCCCATTTTCAATTTTCAAATTGACAATCTTGAAGCTCAGATTGTTCCGCCGGCATATGAAAATACCGCCGGTACGACTTCTTTCCTGGGACCTTTGGCAAACTCGCCGAGAACTTATCAGATGCTCATCAAAAGTACTCAACTCACCGGACTGATCGGTATGAATCTGAATGCATTGAGTTTTCGCCTGCCGGCAAATGCATCGGCTGACTGGCCTGTTGCTGATTATTCCATTTCGAATTACAGAATATATCTGAGCGAAAGTGTTGATCCGTCCAACAGAAGTCTTACACTCTTTTCAAATAATGCAGCAAGTCCACAGATACAGGTTCGATCCGGTGTCCTTAACATTGATTCCGCTTCTTACAAATCCGGTAGCTCGCCGAATACTTTTGGTCCTGAGATTACTTTTGATCAGACCTATTTATACACAGGCGGAAATTTACTTGTCGAAATACGCCAAACAGGTTTTACCGGTACTTCAAGATCAATGGATGCTATCGGTACCTCTATCTCCGGATATGGAACTGATTTCAGTACTTGCTGGAAAAGCGGCGATACTGCTACTTTCAGTGCTTTACAGGGAAACTTTTGTATCATAAAATTGTCAGGTACTCCAGCTTCTAAACTGGATCTGACAGCACTGATCGAGGCCAGATATAATGGTGTTACAATGATAAGTGATACTACTTTAGTATATCTCAGATCTGATGTATCACCTTACAGTATTGCAGATTCGTCAACTTCAATTCTCGATCAGAATGGTAATGGAACTTTTTATTTTGGAAATACCGTTAGCGGAGCTTTTTATTATGTAGTAGTAAATCACAGAAATTCCATAGAGACCTGGAGTGCATCGACTCATTTATTTGCCGGCGATACACTGGACTATGATTTTACTACTGCAGCAGCTTCAGCTTATGGGAATAATCAGGAACTTGTGGGTCTTCGCTGGACTAATTTTTCGGGAGATGTAAATAAAGACGGAGCAGTTGACTTGACAGATCTTTCACTTGTTTATAATGATGCTGCTTCATTTGCTAGCGGCTATCTTCTAACAGATGTAAATGGGGATCTTTTAACAGATCTCAATGATCTGCTTGAAGTTTATGAAAATGCTTCCAAATTTGTCGCTGTAATAGATCCTTGAGTGAAGTTATAAAAATTACTAATAACATAAATTCCTTTAGAATATATTTTAAACAAAACGAAAGAGCAGAAGTTAATTTAGCTTCTGCTCTTTTTATAAATTAAAACTATTTTAAAATTTTAATACCCGTGTAGCTCTTTGAGTTTTCTTTCAAAAGCATCTTTCTGAAAGAAATTCTCTTCGAGTGTCAGAGCAAACGGAACAGGCGTATCAAGACTTGCGCTTCTCATCACCGGCGCATCAAGGTAACTGAAACAATGTTCAGAAATATATGCTGCGATCTCCGCTCCAATTCCTCCTGTAAGTGTGTCTTCGTGAAGTATTATCAGCTTGCCGGTTTTCTTTACACTTTCTTCAATTGTTTCTTTATCCCATGGAAGTAAAATTCTCATGTCAATAAGTTCGGCTTCTATCCCAGGATTTTTTTGTAATGTTTTCTGTGCCCAGTGAACACCCATTCCGTAAGTCACTATCGTAAGATCATTTCCTTCTGTGATCAATTTTGCCTTAGATGTATCCACTGTATAATAATCATCAGGTATCTCGTCAGAAATACTTCTGTACAATGCTTTATGCTCAAAGAACATAACCGGATTAGGATCTTCTATTGCAGCTGCGATCATTCCCTTTGCATCATAAGGATTGGAAGGATAAAATATTTTTAAACCCGGGGTATGAAAGAACCATGCTTCATTTGACTGCGAATGGAAAGGACCCGCTCCGACTCCGGCACCGCATGGCATCCTGATCACTACATCTGCATTCTGTCCCCATCGGTAATATATCTTAGCCAGATTATTCACAACCTGATTAAATCCGCTTGTTACAAAATCCGCAAACTGCATTTCTACAACAGACTTAATTCCTTTAATGGATAAACCAAGTGCTGCTCCAATTATCGCAGATTCACAAAGCGGAGTGTTTCTGATCCTGTCTTTACCAAAATCTTTATAGAAATTTTCGGTGATCTTAAATACACCTCCGTACTCAGCTATATCCTGTCCCATGATTATCAGGTCTTCATATCTCTCAAGAGACTGACGAAGTCCGTCCGAGACAGCATCAATTATTCTTTTCTTTGTTTTCTTTTCTGTCTTCGGATGAATTAATTTTTGCTCGAAGGGCGCATAGACAGAATTAATTTCAATTTTACTGTCCGGCACTATCTCAGATTCCTGATAAGCAATTTCGAGAGCATCATCTATTTCCTTTTTATATCCGCTTCGGATAATGTCTTTAAGTTCCTCGCTCAGAATTCCTTCTTCTAGTAAATAATTTTCATAATTCATGATCGGATCTTTCTTTCCCCACTCTTCGATCAGCTCTGGCGGTACATACTTTACTCCCGAAGCTTCTTCATGACCCCGCATTCGGAATGTCACACATTCAAGCAGTACCGGATGAGGATTGACTCTTATATTCTCCGATAATGTTTTAATGGTATCATAAACTGTAAGTATATTATTGCCGTCTATCTGCATGGATTC
>JAGPCH010000069.1 GCA_018058125.1 Ignavibacteria bacterium
TTACAGACCCTGTAAAGTCTGCAAGCCGCTGGTGAAGTCGGGCGAAGTTCCGGATGAAATTAAAATGATATTGTCTGATATTGAAAATAACCCTTCCGAAAAGATCACTGATTACGGATTGGTCAAAAAAGGCATAGAGCCAAGCCGTGTAAGACGATGGTTTTTAAAGAATCACGGGATGACCTTTCAGGCATATCAGCGGCTGCTGAGGATCAACAGCGCTTTTAATAATATTAAGGATGGTGATAAAGTAATCGAAGCGGCATTTGAAAACGGGTATGATTCTCTGAGTGGATTCAATCATTCGTTCAAAAAAGCTACTTCAATAAATCCAAAAGACAGCGCATATAATGACTGTTTGACCTATACAAGATTCACAACTCCGCTTGGACCTATGATGGCAGTTGCTTCGGAAGACGGAATTTGTCTTTTTGATTTTACCGACAGACGAATGCTCGAGACAGAACTCAAGCAGATTCAGAAGCATTTCAAATCAACTATACTTCCGGGAAAAAGTAAATACTTCGAGCCGGTAATAAAACAGATCACGGAATATTTTGAAGGTAAAAGAAAGAACTTTGACATTCCGCTCGTGACACCGGGAACTGAATTTCAGAAAAATGTCTGGAAAGTGCTTCAGACGATCCCATACGGTGAAACGCGTTCGTACAAGAAGCAGGCAATTGCACTCGGAAATGTGAAAGCTGTCAGGGCGGTTGCAAATGCGAACGGTGACAACAGGATCTCGATTCTGATCCCGTGTCACCGTGTCATTGGGGAAGACGGAAAACTGGTTGGTTATGGCGGTGGTCTTTGGAGAAAGCAATGGCTGCTGAATCTTGAAAAGGAAAATCTTTATAAAAATCTTACATAAACAAACCCACTTTAAAATATTCTGATTAAGGTTTTAAAGTTACTATAAATTTTGATGAGTTATTATTTGTCAGAACTAAATCCGTCAGGTCGGTGTAATTATCCCCGGTAACGTCAGTGTTTTTATATCCCGCTGCAAATATAGATGAGTTATTATTTACAGCAACTACATCATTGAGATCAACAGATCTGTCCTGATTCACATCCCCGTTAAAAAAGCAATACTTATTGCCGATTTTTATAACATTCTGTCCGTAAGTATAATTTTGATGAGATAAGAAATCAAAACTCAATGAATTATTATAGAAATATTTAAATGTATTACTCCACGATTCAATTGTATTTCTGTGCTTAACTGAAATGTAATAATTTACTTCATTTCCAACTCTGCTGAATAAAAAGGCACCGTTTCCGTTAGAATCCAGAACTGCTTTGGATGAATCAGCAATTGTATAAGGAGCAGTTTTATATCTTAAAAAAACTGTTGCGGTATCTTTTATCATTTTATCAGTTACGGAAGAGTAAAATCCCTGAATGAGAGCTTTTAAGTTTAATTGAACATTTAATGGTTGAAAAAGGGTATTGGACCAGGTAGTTCCTATCCTGATACCATCTATTTTGACAGAACTTCCCTGTAATCCATTGATCAAAAACGAGTTTAATAATGTAACCTCTCCGATAGACGGAGTATCGTATCCTGAGCTGTTAACAGCCGAAGGCACTGCGGGTTCTGTTGCCGGTACACCGGATGTGCTTACATAAAGTTTACATATATCATTATCCAATCCGCTAACAAATGTGTAAGAGCAAATAACAAGATAAGTTGTGTTTTTTGAAAGTACTGTTGGAGAGTATGTAGCAGGTCCGCTGTAAACTTTAGATATTCCGACATTGAAGGTAGTTGAACTTAATTTTTTGATGTAAACTGCTGTAGATAAAAATGTAGTCGCTCCGGCTGCATCCAGGCATATATTTAATCCTTCAGTAGCAGTAGCTGAGAGACTATCGACTTTTAAAAGGAAAGACATATATACTGTACCTGATGTCTGATTAGTAAAATCGTGCAGAGTAAGTTCACCACTTACCGGATTAGAAAATACAACACTGTTTCCAATCCCCGAACCCGTATATCCGGAATAGCTCAGACCAGGCGATACAACTTTAACATTGTAAGGGTTATTTCCTGCTCTCCATCCGCCAGTATTTTCAAGACTATCCATTACCGGAAAATTAAAATTTTCTACAAAAAGTGTTTGTGAAAATGAGTTTGTGAATGTGCTTAAAGTAAAAACAACAGCAAGTAAAAATTCAGAGTAAAGTTTTAAATTGTTTTTTTTCATTTGATTTGGTTTCAGTTTTTAAAATTAGGTTTAATTAAAGTTACAATAACCGGCATACCGGTGATGCCTTTAAAGCTCAGAAGTTTGCAATCAACTAAGCGGGTTATTGTAATGAACTGTACAAAATTACTGCTAAACTTCACATTCTGCAAAGAAAGTTTTCCCTGAATTACACCATGGATTTAGGAATGGTTTCTTTAGAAAAATTATAAATAAGCTTAAAAATCAACTTATTTGTATCTGAGGAGAGTTAAGATTACACAAAAAATGAAGTGCAATATTCCGGATAATTTTATAATAAAACTATAGTATCGGAAGAGATCCGTTCTGTTAATCAGACTCACAACTGAATTTCATTAAAGGATCATATTAGTTAAATTAATCATTCAAAAAATTTTAACAAATAATCATTCTTAATGGAAAGAGTATATATTAACAAAATATCCGATTACGTTGATCAGGACGTGACGATACAGGGATGGCTTTACAATATTCGTTCTTCAGGAAAACTTATGTTTCCTGAGCTCAGAGACGGTACCGGGATCATTCAGGGCGTGGTGGTAAAAAGCGTAGTTTCAGAAAAAGTATGGGAAGATTTTTCAAAGCTTACACAGGAATCTTCTTTGAAAGTAACCGGAACAGTGACTAAGCATCCTAAGAAGGAAAATGTATATGAGCTGCAGATCAAAGATCTGGAAATCATAAATATTTCAGAACCTTATCCGATCACTCCGAAAGAGCATGGAGTAGATTTCTTAATGGACAGAAGACATCTCTGGATCCGTTCAAGTAAACAGGCTGCTATTTTAAGAATCAGAAATGAGATCATCCAGTCTATAAGAGATTATATGTACAATAACGGATTCATATTATTTGACACACCGATATTTACACCAAATGCCTGCGAGGGGACTTCAACTTTATTTTCAACCGAATATTTTGATCTGGGGAAAGCATACTTATCACAGTCCGGTCAGCTATATGCTGAAGCAGGAGCTATGGCGCTGGGAAAAGTATATACACTCGGACCTACATTCAGAGCTGAGAATTCCATGACAAGAAGACATATCACAGAGTTCTGGATGATGGAGCCGGAGATGGCTTTTTATGATATAGATGATGACATGGATTTGATTGAAGACTTTCTTGAATATGTAGTTCAGAGAGTTTTAAAAAATTGTAAAAACGAACTTGAACAAATCGGAAGGGATGTCAGCGCTTTGGAAAAAGTTAAAAAACCTTTTCCGAGAGTTACTTATGACGAAGCAGTTGAAATCCTGCATAAGAAAGATATTCCTTTGATTAAAATGACGGAAAAAGGTGAAGAGCAGATCAGACCATTTCCATGGGGAGAAGATTTTGGAGCTCCGCAGGAGGAAGCAATTGTAGAGGAATTTGATAAACCTGTGATGGTTCACAGATGGCCTGCAGAGGCAAAATCATTTTATATGAAACGTGATCCGGAAAATCCTAAGATAGCTCTAGGTGTGGATGTGCTTGCGCCTGAAGGATTCGGAGAGATCATCGGAGGTTCGCAGAGAGAAGATAACTTTGATGAACTCGAGAGCAGGATCAAAGAGCATAATCTCCCGCTTGAAGAATTTCAGTGGTATCTTGATCTGAGAAGATTCGGCAGCGTTCCTCATTCGGGATTTGGATTGGGAATTGAAAGAACTGTTAACTGGATCTGCAATCTCGATCATATAAGAGAAGCAATTCCGTTTGCGAGAAGACCGAACAGGATCAGGCCATAATAGAGTGAGTAGAGTGAGTAGAGTGAGTGGAGTGTGTAGAGTGAGTGGAGTGAGTAGAGTGAGTGGAGTGTGTTGAGTAGTTAATTGGTTAAAGTATTTTATATAAAATGGATTTCCAAACATTAATGAGCTTTAGAGATTTTGAGGCAAAAAAAAAATGAAAACGATAATTATAGATTCGAATAATGTGATCCATAAGGATGTTCAGCTGAAAGCTTTATTCAATAAGGATAAAGAAGCTGCCCAGTTGGCACTGGTAGAAAAAGTAAAGGGTGGACTGGGACGTGATATGAAAGCGGTCTTTGTATTTGATGGTTATGGAAAAAGCACAAACCGGACGGTTGAATATTCCGGCAGTTTTACAGCTGATGAGATCATAAGAAGAAAGATCGAAAATTTTACGGATGTAAAAAAGCTGACGATAGTAAGTTCGGACAATGGCATTACAGGACTTGCGAGAGTCTGCGGATGTACCGTGGAAAGTTCGGAAAATTTCCTGAGTGAGATCAGCAGAAAACAGAGTGTAACTTCAGGGAAAAACATTAATCAGAATTATATTTACAATAATGATAAGAATGAAAAACCTGAAAGAATGAATAAGAAAGATTTAGAAGAGTTTAAAAAATATTTTACCTGATAATGGAGTATGTTGGTTATATAGCTGCGATATTTGTTGGATTGGTTTTAGGACTTATTGGCGCAGGAGGTGCAATACTTACAGTCCCGATAATGGTATATCTTATGGATATTGATCCTGTTACAGCAACGGTTTATTCATTATTCATTGTAGGTACAACTACATTGATCGGTTCATTGTCATATGTAAAAAACGGACTTGTGAATTTTAAGACAAGTCTTGCATTTGCAATACCATCTTTGATCTCGATATTTGTAACAAGGAAGTTCATCCTACCGGCAATACCTGAAACACTTTTCCAAAGCGAGAGTTTTGTATTGAGCAAGAATCATTTTGTTCTGTTTTTCTTTGCTATCATAATGCTTCTGTCGTCTGTCTCGATGATATTCGGAAGTGTAAAGGAAAGAGATGCGGGAAGTGAAATGAACGGTAAGGAAATACTGACACTAATTTTTTACGGTCTTTTTGTAGGCTTAATTACAGGACTTGTCGGAGCAGGCGGAGGATTTCTGATCGTACCGGCATTGGTATTCTTTGCAAAGATTCCGGTAAAAGCGGCAGTCGGAACATCACTTTTGATCATTGCAATAAATTCTCTTACCGGGTTTGCAGGTGATCTGATGGGAGATTATCTGATTGACTGGAAACTGTTATTTGTATTTCTCGGATTTGCGATCGCAGGGATATTTTTAGGCAGCTATCTGACAAAATATATTTCAGGAAAAAGCATAAAAAAATCATTCGGCTGGTTTGTGCTTTTTATGGGAGTATACATAATCATAAGGGAGATAAACTCATTTTGAGAGACACCAATTTTAGAAATTTAACTAATATATAATAATCAATAAAAATGAATCACAGAGATCTGGATACAACGGAATTTAAAAAATTATTTGATGAAAATTCTTTTGTTCTTATTGATGTAAGGACCGAAGATGAATTCAAACTTGGTCATCTTAAAGACGCAGCGCATATCGATTTTTATAAGGATGATTTTGAAGCAAGCTTAGACGGACTTGATAAAAGAGAAAGATATCTGGTTTATTGCCGCTCGGGTAGCAGAAGCAGGCAGACAATGTATCTTATGCGAGACCTTGGATTTGATGAAGTTTATAACCTTGAGGGTGGTATAATTGCCTGGAATGACGAAGGTCATGAGATTCATAAATAAGAACTGATAATTAAAATTTATTGTAATGGAAATAAAACAATTCTACGATATAAATCTTGCTCATGCTTCATATGCGGTTTTATGTGATAACAAAATTGCTCTGATTGATCCGGCAAGAGACCCTGAGCAGTATTATGATTTTGCAAAAGAAAATAATGCAGAGATAATTGCCGTAATCGAAACACATCCGCATGCTGATTTCGTTAGTTCACATCTTGAGATTTCAGATAAAACCGGTGCAAAGATTTATATAAGTAAGCTTGTAAATCCCGAATATGATTTTGTTCCTTTTGATGAGGGAGATGAATTAAAAATCGGGAAGGCAACTCTTACAGCAATAAATACTCCGGGACATTCTCCGGACAGCATAAGTATTTTGATAAAAGATGAAGAAGGAATAGATCAGGCAATAGCTACCGGCGATACTTTGTTCGTTGGTGATGTAGGAAGACCCGACCTACGTGAATCTGCCGGTTCGATAAATAAGAGCAGGGAAGAACTTGCAAGCATGATGTACAATACAATTAATGAGAAGCTGAAAAATCTGCCGGAATCATTAATTGTCTATCCCGCTCACGGCGCTGGTTCACTTTGCGGTAAATCAACCAATACCGATACCTATTCAACAATAGGAAGAGAGTTAAAAGAAAATTATGCATTGCAGCCGATGTCCGAGGAAAAATTTGTAAATGAATTGTTAAAAGATCAGTCATATATTCCAAAATATTTTGGATATAATGTAGAGCTGAACAGGAACGGCGCACCGGATTTTAAAGACAGCATAAATAAAGTTAGAAGACTTAAAAGTTATGAAGATATTGAAAAAGGTTTTACGGTGGTAGATACAAGAATTGAAAGTGAATTTAAAGCCGGACATTTACTGAATGCGATCAATATTCCTGAGGATAAAAGGTTTGAAACTTATCTCGGCACTATTATTTCTCCGGATGAAAAATTTTATGTCGTCTCCGGAAGTGAAGAAGATTCGGAGAGAATAATAAGAAGAGCTGCGAAAATCGGATATGAACTTAACATTAAAGGAACTATAGTTTATGAAGAAAATTCAGAATCAGTAAAATCTCCCGAAACAGATCTCGAAAAATTCAATCAGAATAAGGACCAATATACAATACTGGATGTGAGAAATAATACAGAAAGAAAAGAAAACTGTATATTTGATGAATCTTGTTTTATTCCATTTAATGAACTCAGAGACAGGATAGATGAGATCCCTAAAGGCAAGCCTGTGATGGTACATTGTGCTGCCGGTTTAAGGTCGGCAATTTCTTCAAGCATACTTGAGAACAGTATCAA
>JAGPCH010000070.1 GCA_018058125.1 Ignavibacteria bacterium
GATCGATGGATATGATCTTTTTCAGAATATTCCAAACCCGTTCAATCCGGAGACAGTGATTAGTTATAATATTCCCGAATCGGGAAATGTACTGATGAAAGTATATAATATGCAGGGCAGGGAAGTTGCGACTCTCATTAATGAAAATCAGGGAAAAGGAAATTATTCCAGGACCTTTAACGCAGGATATTTATCAAGCGGCGTATATTTTTATTCACTAATCGCAAACGGAAAATTTGTCGGTTCGAAGAGAATGCTTTTACTGAAATAAAATTTTTATTTTTTAAGCGGATCATAATCTAAAGAAATTGCATTGTGATTCGCTTTTATTTTAAATGTATGTATTTAATGTAAGTTCAAACAGAATTTCAAATTAATTGAATTTCATTTTCACTCTAAATGCCTTAACTTTACACACTTTTTATAAACATTTGTAAAGGAAAAATTAAATATGATTTACCAGATGTCCTTAATATTTCCCCGGGCATTTTTAAAAAAATGTTTTTCTCGTATTGGTTATTTCACATTATTTATTTGCTTCTTTTTGCCAAAAAATAATGCTGAGGCTCAATATTATATTGAACCTGCTTTTCCTTTATTACAGCCATTTGCTACGCCTGTTACAGTAACACATTCCAATGACAGTACAAACCGGCTTTTTGCCGCTCAGTTAAAAGGAATAATTTATGTATTTGAAAATTCCCCGACTGTAAATTCCAGAAAAGTTTTTCTTAATATTGGCAGCAAACTTATCAATACGGGAGCGCAGGAAGGTCTTCTCGGACTTGCATTCCATCCGGATTTCAGAAACAATCCTTACTTTTTTGTTCATTATATATTTGACAGCGTTGGCAGTCCGGTGCGCAAGTGGATAAAGGTATCGAGATTTACTGTAAGTCCGTCAAATCCGGATTCGGCTTTATTTGATTCGGAAAGAAATCTCTTTACTATACCTCTTCCCGACAGAAATCATAACGGCGGTCAGCTTGCTTTCGGTCCGGACGGAAATTTATATATTTCACTCGGCGACGGATATGCGGGCGGAGACGTTTCTCAGGATAAGACACAATTGCTGGGGAAAATTCTGAGAGTCAATCCTGATTCTGTATCAGGTAATCTTAATTATTCAATTCCTTCTGATAATCCATTTTATGGAAATACATTCGGCTGGAGGAAAGAAATTTATGCCTACGGTTTGAGGAATCCATGGAAATTCAGCTTTGATGAGGAAAGCGGCAGAGCCTGGCTGGGCGACGTCGGGCAGTTCAGATATGAAGAAATAAATATTTTAGAAAGCGGAAAGAATTACGGTTGGAATAAGATGGAAGGCAATCATTGTTACCCGGATACTACATTGTGCGATACTGCCGGGAGGGGATTTACATTACCTGCCTGGGAATATACTCATGATAATGTTATGCTTCCGTATGCAGTTATCTGCGGCAGCGTTTACAGAGGAAAGTTGCTTCCTCAGCTCACCGGTAAATTGATTTTCGGGGATTTTTCTCAGGGGAATATTCAGGCACTTTCTTACGATAGTATAAATTATGCCACTGATGAAATTCTATTGGATACCAATTTGAGTTTTACATCTTTTGATACGGATCAAAATAATGAACCGCTTATTGTACAATACTCCGCCAGTAATGCAAGAATATTCAGACTCCGGTCTTCAAGTCCTGTTGTTCTTGATCTTAATGTGATTGTAGAAGGTTATTTCTCTGAAAGTGCAAATTCTCTTAATGTCCGGGACACAATCACTGTATTTCTTCATAATACTGTTTATCCTTATCATATAATTGATTCTGCCAGCGCAGTCATTGATTCTACTGACTTTAGCGGAAGATTTATTTTTAATAATACTCAAAACGGTCTTTACTACTTAAGGATAAAAAACAGGAACGTTTTAGAAACATGGAGCAGCGAAGGCGGAGTATATCTTGCAAAAGGAATAAATAATTCATACGATTTTACAGACAGCGAAAACAAAGCGTTAGGGTTCAGGACAAAACTCATAGGGTCGAAATACTGTCTTATAAGCGGTGATGTCAATCAGGACGGCGTGATCAATGCTATTGACAGAGCTGCCTTGGTTTCGGCTATGAACTACTCTTCTGAAAATTCGAATAATGATCTTGATGGTAACGGAATCGTGGATTTCCGGGACAGGGATTTGCTGATTGAGAATATCGGTAAAACAAAGAAAATGCCGGAATAAATAAAATAATCTTTCACAGCAAAAAAATGATTTTAAAAAATATAATATTGACCTTTCTGATATTGATTTTAACATCAGATCTGTACTCACAATCGGGAAAATTTTTTATCCATCAGACCAATGACGGCACTGTGATAGATGTCAGTGTGTATGTAAAAAGTAACTCAGGTCCTGACTGGAGCATTGGCTTTGCCAGTCTGGTATTTTTCTATAATAAGAATGCAATGATTAACCCAAGGGAAATTGCAGAAGGCAACTGGGATGACAGCCTGAATGCTGAATACGGAGACCAGTTTTTTACATTATATGATGACGGTAATTCGGTCTCGCTCGAGATCGGACTTGATTCGATTCCGGCAGAAGGCACTATGGTAGCTGTAGATTCAGCACTTGTAGGTACAGTCAGATTTGATATCCTTGATTCACTGCAGAGAAATGACATTAGCTGGAATCTGAACTATTGTGCAGTGTTTGATAATACCGGGGAAGATATTACAGCAAATCTGATCTTTACAGATCCTGAGAATGTTCTCCTGCCCGTTGAACTTGCAAATTTTTATTCTATTATTAACAGAAATGAAGTTGAGTTGCTTTGGAGTACAACTAAAGAGATAAATAATGCCGGATTTGAAATTGAAAGAAAATATTCAGGCAGTGAAAACTGGACTGTATCCGGAAATGTTATCGGCAAAGGAAACTCATTAGAAATAACTGATTACACTTTTAAAGAAAAAAATCTTCAGCCGGGGAAATATCTTTACAGACTAAAACAAACCGACTTCAACGGAAATTTTGAATATTTCGAACTTTTGCAGACAGTAGCAATTGGCATCCCAACGACAAATTTCCTTTCTCAGAATTATCCGAACCCATTTAATCCGAATTCAATCATATCTTACGAAATTGGATCAGGATCAAAAAATAAGATAAATGTCAGATTGGCTGTTTATAACTCACTTGGAAAAGAAATCACAACTTTATATAAAGGAGAACAGGATCCGGGATATTATAAGGTTAATTTTAACGGATCGGATTTTCCGAGCGGTACTTACATATATGTCCTTGAAGCTGACGGAGTTATCATAGATTCGAAACGAATGATCCTTATCAAATAAACTATTTTAAACTATGAAATGTATTGATATTAATGACAAGCAGGATTATTATTTTTTTACGAGAACTTAAAGGATTCGTTTTTTTATTCAGATATACCATTTAATTCATCCAACATCATAGTTTACTTTGCCTGCCGTACAGTATATCGGATTGTTAATACAATCTCAAATGATTATCTTAAATGCTTAATATTTTATAAAAACTAAACTATATAAAAACATGTCAATCAACATTGGTGAAAAAGCGCCTGATTTTACATTAACATCATTTACACCTTCAGCAGAACCTGTAGACTATTCATTAAGCGATTATGCTGGAAAGAAAAATGTCCTGCTTATTTTTTTTCCGCAGGCATTCACAGGAGTCTGTACAGATGAAATGTGTACAATTTCCGAAGATTTCGGAAAACTTGAAGGAGATGATCTTGAAGTATTCGGTATCAGCGTTGACGGAACATTTGTACAGAAAGCATTTGCTAAAGCAAATAATTTAAAAACAATTCTTTTAAGTGATTTTAACAGGGAAGTAATAAATAAATACGATGTTGTACAGTCGTTATTTACGCACGGAATGAAGAACACATCTCAAAGAGCTGTAGTATTAATTGGTAAAGACGGTAATGTTAAATATACTGAAGTCACTGAAAATCCGGGTGTACAGGTTAATTTTGATAAAATAAAAGAAGCTATTAAAAGCCTTTAAATATATTTCCGGGAAATAGAAATCAATCATAAATTTCACAGTTAAATTTTAAATTCTTTGATAATTAAGCGTAAATGAAAATTGTAAAGGATTTGGATGAAATTGTTTATGATAAGAAAAGCGCTGTTACTGTCGGAACATTTGACGGTGTTCACTGCGGACACAAGGAAATTATAAGGAAGCTGAATGCTGTAAAGGATTCGAAAGGGTTGCGATCTGTAATAGTAACATTTGATCCGCATCCTCAGATTGTACTGAGAAACAGAAGTCATGACATTAAGATACTTTCTACTCTGAGCGAAAAGCTTGAGATTTTCAAAGAACTGAATATTGATCTTGTTTATGTGATCAATTTCACTAAAGAATTTTCACAGACTCCTGCAGAAAGGTTTTATAAAGATTATCTGATAGAAAAAATCGGCATGACCGATCTAATACTCGGATATGATCACATGTTTGGAAAGAACCGTGAAGGCAACTTTGACACATTGAAAGAGCTTTCCGGAAAATATGATTTCACAGTTGATAAAGTTGAAGAATACAAACCTGACGGAGAGCATATCAGCAGCACCGTTATCAGAAATTTACTCGAAGAGGGTAATGTGGAAAAAGCGGAAAGATTGCTGGGCAGATATTATTCTTTGGAAGGGATTGTGGTAAAAGGAAAAAAGCTCGGAAGAGAGATCGGATTTCCTACTGCGAATATTCAGATAGATGATGAATTTAAACTTATCCCGAAGACCGGCATTTATGCAACTGAAGTATTTCTTGGGAATGAGAAGTTTTACGGAATGATGAACATCGGGACAAATCCTACAGTAACTGATGATAAATCAATTAAAATTGAAGTGAACATTTTTGATTTTAATAAAGATGTTTACGGAGAAAAGATCAGGGTAAATCTGACAAATTATATCAGAGAAGAAAAGAAATTTAAATCACTGGATGAGTTAATGGAAAACATTACCGGTGATAAAGAAGAGATATTAAAATTAAAAAATAAAAGTAAAATAAATCAATAATTAACATTAACAAAAGAAAATGCCTTTAACAAAAGAACAAAAACAAGAAATAGTAACAAGATTCGGCGATAATGATATGGACTCAGGAAAACCTGAAGTTCAGGTCGCGATTCTGACCAAGAGAATAAATGATCTCTCAGCTTTGCACTTCAGCAAATTCAAAAAAGACAATCATTCGAGAAGAGGATTACTTCAGATGGTAGGAAAGAGAAGAAAGCTTTTGAGGTATCTTGAGAAATCCGATGTTGCAAGATACAGAAAGATCATCAAGGAATTAGAGATCAGAAAGTAATATTAACGATTTAATGAAATTTAACAAAAACGAAAGAGAGTAGAGAGTAAATGTCTCATATAACAAAAAGTTTAGAAGTAGGCGGAAAGACGATAACGCTTGAAACAGGCAAGTTGGCAAAACAGGCTAACGGCGCTGTAATGATCTCGTCAGGTGACAATTATGTATTATGTACAGTAACGGCTTCAGACGAAGCAAAACCGGGACAGGATTTTTTTCCGTTGACTGTTGACTACAGAGAGAAGACAGCTTCGGTTGGTAAAATACCTGGAGGATTCTTTAAAAGAGAAGCCCGTCCTACAGAGAAAGAAATTTTATCTTCAAGACTGATCGACAGACCTATCAGGCCAATGTTTCCTGAAGGTTTCTTCAATGAAGTTCAGCTATTATGTTCTGTATATTCATCAGATAAGGAAAATGATTCTGATGTACTTGCAGCCATTGGAGGTTCGGCGGCATTATTAATTTCCGATATTCCGTTTGAAGAGCCGATCAGTGAGGTAAGAGTATCACGTGTGAATGGTGAGTTGATTGTTAATCCTTCATACAAACAGGTAGTAGAAGGAGATTATGATATTACTATTGCAGGAACAGTTGATTCGATCATGATGGTGGAAGGCGAAGGAAGAGAAATTTCCGAAGCTGAATTGCTGGAAGCAATAAAGTTTGGTCATAAATTTATTGCTGAGATCTGTGTATTTCAGAAAGAATTTATGAAAGAAGTCGGAAAGCAGAAACGCGAAATTGCAGCGGGTGAAGATATTTCAGAAATGGAGAAAGATGTTAAAGATATCTGTGAGGCTGATTTAAAGACAGTTACCGGTACAATACTTTCCAAAGAAGAAAGAAAACTTAAGAACAAAGAGATCCATGATAAAGTAATAGCTGCTCTGGGCGAGAAATATCCTGAACAGGAAAAAATGCTTGCAAAGATCATTCATGATATACAATATGTAGTGATGAGAGATATGGTTTTGAATGAAGGCAAGAGACTGGACGGAAGAAAGACTACAGATATCAGAAATATTGCAACAGAGGTAGGTATTTTACCCAGGACGCACGGCTCGGCTTTGTTTACAAGAGGTCAGACACAAAGTCTTACAACTGTGACTTTAGGAACGAAGAGAGATGAACAGATGATTGAAGGATTAAAAGAATTATCAACAAAGAGATTTATACTTCATTATAATTTCCCTCCGTTCAGTACAGGTGAAGTCGGAGGAAGACCGGGACCCGGAAGAAGAGAGATCGGGCACGGAAATTTAGCTGAAAGATCTTTAAAGAATCTTTTACCTACGGAAGAAGAATTTCCATATACGATAAGAATACTTTCAGATATTCTTGAATCAAACGGTTCATCATCTATGGCAACTGTTTGCGCAGGCTCGATGGCATTAATGGAAGCCGGAGTAAAACTGAAAAAACCAATTGCAGGAATTGCAATGGGATTAATAATGGAAGGTGACAAGACCGCCATTTTATCGGACATACTCGGAGATGAAGATCATTTCGGTGATATGGATTTTAAAGTTGCTGGTACTAATGACGGAATCACAGCTATACAGATGGACATTAAAGTAAGAGGAATTTCGTTTGACATTATGGAAAAGGCTCTTGCTCAGGCAAAAGACGGCAGGATCCATATACTTGGTGAAATGAAAAAAACTATTGAAACAGCAAGGGAATCCATTTCAAAATATGCACCGCATCTTTACTCTATG
>JAGPCH010000071.1 GCA_018058125.1 Ignavibacteria bacterium
AAATTTTTAACTGATCCATTCAACAATAATCCAAATGCCAGATTATACAAAACAGGCGATCTCGGAAGATGGAAAGCTGACGGTAACATTGAGTATCTCGGAAGGGCAGACGAACAGGTAAAGATCCGCGGATACAGAATAGAGCTTGGTGAAATAGAAAATGCGCTTCAGGAATGTGAACTTGTAAAACAGGCGGCAGTGCTTGTCAAACAATCAGCAGAAGGAAGCAAGAGACTTGTCGGATATATTGTGCCGGAAGGTGAATATGATAAAGATGAAATTGTAAAATATCTGAACAAAAGATTACCGGATCACATGGTACCTGCGATGTGGGTAAAGATGGATGCATTGCCTTTGACAAAGAACGGGAAAGTTGACAGACGCGCATTACCGGAAGTGGACGGAAGCGAACTGCTGAGCAAGGAATATGTCGCGCCGCGAAATGAGATGGAATCAGCGCTTGCAGAGATATGGAAAGGACTGTTGCATATAGACAAAGTTGGCATTCATGATAATTTCTTTGAGCTGGGAGGTCACTCGTTATTAGCTATGCGTGTAATATCTTCAGTTAGAAATGATCTTGGAGAGGAGCTTGCTATAAAGGATCTTTTTCTAAACCCGAACATAGCCGATCTTGGGGAACATATAGAAACTAAAAAAAAGAAATCTTTACTACCTGCAATTGAAGTACAGACAAGACCGGAACTCATTCCGCTTTCATTCAGTCAGGAAAGATTATGGTTTATAGACAGACTGGTCGGAAGTGTTCAGTATCATTTGCCGGCAATAATAAAGTTAAAAGGTAAGCTGAATATAGAAGCATTGGAAAGTGCTTTACAGAGAATTATCAATCGTCATGAAGTCATCCGGACTGTAATTCAAGAGATTGATGGCAAAGGTTATCAGAAGATCAAGGATAAAGATTCATGGAAGCTTCAGATTACTGATGATGCAAAATATAAAAATAGTGAAGATGAGTTAAGGACGTTTATAAATGACCTGGTCTTAGCTCCGTTCAATTTATCTGAGGATCATATGCTCAGATGTAATTTGATCAGATTGAAAGATGAAGAGTTTGTACTGGTTATGACAATGCACCATATTGCTTCTGACGGTTGGTCTATTTCAATAATTGTAAACGAACTGCTGGAATTTTATAAAGCGTTTGAGGAAAGCAGGGAAGCGGATCTTAAACCATTGCAGATCCAGTTTGCTGATTACGCTATATGGCAGAAAAATTATTTACAGGCTGACGTTTTAACTGAAAAACTAGATTACTGGAAGAAGCAGCTTCAATCGGTTGAACCGCTGGAACTGCCTACAGATTTTACGAGACCGGCTGTACAGAGTATAAGAGGAGCAGTTTATGGATTCAGCATTGAAAAGGATTTGTCAGAAGCTATTAAGAAATTATCAAAAGATAATGGCGTTACTTTATTCATGACCTTGCTTGCAGCTTTAAATGTGATGCTTTACAGATACAGCAGACAGAATGATATAAGTGTCGGAACTCCAATCGCGGGACGTATGCAGGAAGAAACAGAAGACCTTATCGGGTTTTTTATAAATACTTTAACTTTGCGGAATGAAGTATCCGATGAAACGGCATTCACTGAATTATTAAATAATGTAAAAGCTACAACTCTCGAAGCATATGAACATCAGGATGTACCGTTTGAAAAAGTTGTTGAGACAGTTGTAAAGCAAAGAGATCAGAGCAGGAGTCCGTTGTTTCAGGTAATGTTTGTTTTTCAGAATACACCTGAGGTAAAACAATTACAATTAGGTGAAGTTGAGTTAAAAATTCAGGAATATGAATATACGACATCAATGTTTGATTTTACACTTAATATGTTTGAGACTTCAGAGGGTCTGCATGGCTCATTTCAGTATTGTACTGATTTGTATAAAGAGGAAAGTATTAGCAGAATGGTCGGGCATTTCAAAGAATTGTTAGGATCTATTGTAAAAGCACCGGAAGAAACTGCAGGAATGCTTCCAATGCTGGGAGAGACTGAGAAAAATTTAATACTCTCGGATTTCAAAGGCATTGAAACAGATTATCCGAAAGATAAAACCATAGTTGATCTGTTTGAGGAACAGGTATCAAAGACTCCGGATAATATTGCTTTGGTATTCAGAAACAGTTCGATGACATATAAAGAACTTAATGAACGTTCAAATAAATTAGCCGGATATCTGATAAGCAAAGGTCTGAAAAAAGAAGAATTTGTTCCGATATGTTTAGAGCGGGGATTCGATATGATAATCGGAATTTTCGGGATTCTTAAAGCTGGTGGAGTTTATGTTCCGGTAGATCCTGATTATCCTGAAGACAGGATATCGTATGTTATAGAAGACACCAAAGCTAATGTAGTAATCAGCAGTAGAGAATGTAGTTCCAGAATCCTTCCAAACAGTAAAATTGAAATTTTAAAACTTGATGAGGATAATTCCAGTCTGGAAAACCTATCAGATATGAATCCGGAAATCAAAGTTGAACCAAAGAATTTAGCATATGTGATCTATACTTCGGGTTCGACCGGAAAGCCAAAAGGTGTAATGGTCGAACATTATAATGTTGTAAGATTATTTATGAACGATTCGCCGTTATTTGATTTTAGTGAGAAAGATGTATGGACAATGTTTCATTCATTCTGTTTTGATTTTTCTGTATGGGAAATGTATGGTGCATTATTTTTCGGAGGAAAATTAATATTGGTAACAAAGGAGCAGACTAAGGATGCATCTTTGTATTCAGATCTGATTATATCAGAAAATGTAACTGTAATGAATCAGACACCTTCTGCATTTTATGTATTACAGGAAAGTATAATCAGCAAAGCAGAAAAAGTATCAGTCAGATATGTGATATTCGGCGGAGAAGCTCTCAATCCCTCTAAACTGCTTCCATGGAAACAGACATTTTCTGAATGCAGGCTGATCAATATGTATGGAATCACTGAAACGACAGTTCATGTAACTTTCCAGGAAATAGGTCCCGAACAATTAAAATCCGGAAGCAGCATTATTGGAAAACCTATACCAACTTTAAATTCATACATACTTGACAGTAATCATAACATCGTTCCGGTTGGAGTTCCGGGTGAAATAAATGTCAGCGGTGCAGGACTTGCCAGAGGATATTTAAATTCAGAAGAGTTAACTAAAAAGAAATTCATAAAAAATCCATTTTCAGAAAATGGAGTGGAAAGAATATACAGATCCGGTGATCTTGGAAAATGGCATCCTGACGGTCGAATGGAATATCTGGGTAGGATAGACGAACAGGTAAAGATCCGCGGATTCAGAATTGAGCTGGGTGAAATTGAAAATATACTTCAGGAAAGCGGTTTGGTAAAAAGTTCGGTAGTGCTTGCAAAGGAAGATAAACACAACATTAAAAGGCTGATAGGTTATGTTGTTTGCAAAGATTCAGAAAAATTTGACAAACAGGATATAATTGCTTATTTGAAAAGTAAGTTACCTGAATATATGGTTCCGATGCTTTGGGTTGAACTGGAGACATTACCATTAACAGTCAACGGTAAAATTGACAGAAAGGCACTGCCTGATCCGGAAGTTGCTGAAATTGCAGGCAATGAATATGCAGCTCCGACAAATGAAATTGAAGCAGCGCTGATTGGAATCTGGCAGGAACTTCTGAATGTTAACAGGATAGGTATCAATGATAATTTTTTTGAACTGGGTGGACATTCGTTACTGGCTTTACAGTTATTTGGAAGTATAGAAAAATTATCAGGAAGAAAATTCCCTATATCCACTTTATTTAATTCGCCGACGATCAAAGAACTTGCAGAGATTATAAAAGATAAGGGATGGGTACAGCCATGGAAATCACTTGTTCCGATCAAGCCCGGTGGATCGAGACTTCCGCTTTACTGTGTACCTAATGCCGGCGGAACAGCTTTACAGTTTCAGGAATTATTGAAGTATGTTTCATCCGAGCAGCCTATATATGTACTTGAATCAATTGGGCTTGACGGAGTTGAAAAGCCCCATACCGATCTACGTGAAATGTCATCATTTTATATTAAGGAGATACAGACATTCCAGCCAAAGGGACCATATATGCTTTGCGGAAGATGTTTTGGCGGAAGAGTAGCATATGAAATGGCGCAGCAATTAATGGCGGCAGGGGAGGAAGTTGCTTTGCTCGCAATATTTGATACATGGCCGCCTTTTGTAGCTCCTCCTCCTCAGCATGTTCCGCAAAAAAGAGATGCGCAGCATTTTATTAAGCGTTCTTTTTATCACCTGAAGTCAGGAAAATTATTTACAGTTGCTAAAAATTATACCGTAAATAAATTCATAAAAATACAAAGAAAAATAAAGGAAACTGTTGGTTATATAATGAGTGATTCCAAGCAGAGACGGTATGAAGAAATTAAGCTGATACATTTCAAAGCACAGGATGAATATGTTGCAGATAAATATCCGGGTAAAATTACACTTATAGAGTGTGAAGCATTCAAAGAAGAAACAAGGGAAAAGTGGAAAGAGCTTGCCGGCGGAGGTCTTGAGTCATATACTATTCCCGGGACAGATCATAAGACCATTGTAACTGAACCTTATATCCGATATTTTGCGGAAAAACTGGATGAAGTTCTTAAAGAAACAGATGATGAAGTAAAAAGCAGAACAAATAAGAACGGATCTTTTCCATCTCTTTCAAAAAAGAAAGCTGACTTTGCAGATGTATAAATTACATTTAGTTAAGTTAAAAAATTTCTGAACTATACGGAAATTTGACAATTCAATATTTAGAGAAAAGACTTTATAAAATTTTAAATTAAACATACGGAACAGTAAACCAAATAATGAAAATTGATCTAAAAGGTTTTAAATCTGATTTTTCAAATATTTCAAAGACAATGAAATTTGTTTTTGAAAGTGATAAGAAGTTAAGCTATGCGAGTCTTGTATTATTAGTAATAATGGGAGCTCTTCCCCTTATTGTTCTTTATCTTACAAAAATATTAATTGACAGTATCACCAACTCCGGAGGATATGTTCAGAATGACGTATGGTATGTGATAGCTATATTCTGCGCTGTCATATTGTTTATGCAGATCGCAATTTCCCTTAATTCCGTAGTATATCAGATACTCGGACACAGGGTTGTAAATTATGTGAATAATCTGCTGCATAATAAATCTCTCGAACTTGATCTGACATATTATGATAATGCCGAATATCATGATACATTTCACAGAGCTCAGCAGGAAGCAACAACAAGACCTTTACAGATTGTCGGCAGTGTTTCCGAGCTTATAAAAAGCGTAATTTCCTTTGTCGGAGTTGCTGTCATACTTGCATCACTTTCAGTATACATACTTCTGATAATGATTCTTGCGGGAATACCTGCGCTGATAATAAAATTCAGAAGAACAAAATTATTCTTTGACTGGAAGATGAAAAACACCAGTCTGTACCGTAAGGTTAATTATTTCAGTACGCTGATGACAAGCCGGATCTATGCAAAAGAAACCAGAATATTCAGGCTTGGTAAGCATATTCAGAATGTGCATGATGATACAAGAGAGACATTACTGAAGAGCGTTATAAAATTTTTAAAAATTGAGACAAGCGGAAATATAATTGCAAGTTTGTTTGAAGTAACTGCTCTCTCACTTGCCATAATTTTTCTTACATATAAATACAATGCCGGAGAGGTGACAATAGGAGGATTTGTTATGTTTCTTGGTGCTGTAAGAAGCGCCAATACTTATCTCTCAGGAATCATGACAAACCTGACAGGAATTTACAGTAATAAATTATTCCTAAGTACACTTTTTGATTTCATAAAACTCGAACCGCAGATCAGGCAAATAGAAAATCCCGTACCTTTCCCAAAATTAAAAAAAGGGATTAAAGTTGAGAATATTACTTTTAGATATGAGAACGGATTAAAAACCGTTTTAAAAGATGTTTCATTTTCAGCGAAGCCCGGAGAGACTGTACTTATTACCGGGAAGAACGGAGCTGGTAAAACAACTTTCATAAATCTTCTTTGCAGAATGTATGAATGTACTTCCGGCTCTATTACTTTTGATGACATTAACATTAAGGATCTGGATATAAATTCATTTCACAAAAATATAGGTATCATATATCAGGATTACTGTAAGTATGATCTTACAATCAGAGAGAATATTACTTATGGTGCTATAGATAAGAATGTGGATGTGGAAAGAGTAGCCGATCTTTCCGGAGCAAGCCAGGTTGTTGCGGAATATCCTTTGAAATATGAAACAATTGTAGGTAAGCATTTTAAGGATGGGGAAGAGCTTAGTATAGGACAATGGCAGAAAATTGCTCTGGCAAGAGCTTTTTACAGTGATGCGCAGATCATTATTCTTGATGAACCGACGAGTTCAATTGATCTTCTTACGGAAAATAATTTCTTCGAAGAATTGCATAAACATGTAAAAGACAAGATTGTCATTATAATTGGTCATAAAATTACTCATAAGATAAAGGCAGACAGTTATTATACTCTGCATAAAGGAGTTTTGAAAGAAGTCAGCGAACAATTTTTAAATGCATAAAATCATATTATAATTTAAAAAAGTAAATAGGTTAATAGTTAAGAATTGATATTTAATTTCTATAATCATAATTTACGGATTATTTTTCAGGATAATTTACTTTAAATAAAGAAGTAAAATGACCTTAAAAGCGGAAGTGGTGAAACTGGCAGACACGCCATCTTGAGGGGGTGGTGCTCACAAGGCTTGCGGGTTCAAGTCCCGCCTTCCGCACAATACTTTTGTAATTTAAATACATTGATTTTATTATAAATACGTGATATATTTGTAATCTTTCATTAAAAAAATAAACAACACTAATTTGTCTAAAAAGCATTACGAATCATATATTATCATTGATGGTAATTTAGAAGAAGCAGCAATAGAAGAAGAAATTACGAAAAATGAAAATCTTCTTAAAAAGCATGAAGTAGAGATCATGAATATTGACAGAATCGGAAGAAAAAAACTTGCATATCAGATCAAAAAAAGATCAAACGGTTATTATGTATGC